>JBFKCU010000070.1:0-9636 GCA_041620115.1 Burkholderiales bacterium
GCACGCTGGGTGCGTCGCGCCCAGATCAGCATCACTGAGGACACCGCCGTCAGTTCCCAGTACACGAACAGCGTAATCAGGTCGCCGGCGAACACCGCGCCGATTGCGCTGCCGGCATAGATCAAACCGGAAACGTGCTGGACCGTATCGCCGACATGCAGCGCGTAGATCACGCTCAACAACGCGGCAATCATGAATATGTAGCCGAACAGCAGGCTCAGCCGGTCCACCCGCAGCGTCACCAGTTCGTAACCCAGGAACTGGATCTGCCCGAATTCGCCGCTCTGCAGCAGCAACAGATGCACGAACCCGAGCACGGGCAGCGCCAGCATGTAGGCGCTGCGCACCCTGCCGCGCAGCAGCGGGATCAGAAAACTGCCGAAGATCAGTATCAGCGCGGGCGAGAAATCAGCGCTCATAGTAATCCTCCGGCCGCATCAGCAGCTTGCGCAGCAGTTTGGCTGCGAGTACCAGGCCGACGCAAGCGACGAAACCGTAAAAGCCGTAGAAACC
Organism: Burkholderiales bacterium; assembly: GCA_041620115.1. Taxonomy (GTDB): domain Bacteria; phylum Pseudomonadota; class Gammaproteobacteria; order Burkholderiales; family SG8-41. The sequence goes on from JBFKCU010000070.1 coordinate 514, forward strand.
AAACCAGCTTTCCATCTGGAAATCGTCGTGCTTGTGGATGAAGGGATCCACGACCAGCAGCAGCCCGCAGATCACCCATACCGACCAGTACACCTTGCTGACATTCTCCTTGCTGTCCAGCCAGTAACGCTTTTCGCCATCCGCTTTGTGTGTCATCGCCTTAGCCTCAGAGTCCCGCCAGATCGCGCGCCAGCTGCAACGGAATATCCGCAAAGAAGAACAATGCGATGGTCAGCGCCGCCGTGAGGGTCAGCGCCACGACCATCGGCCACGGCGCCTCGCCATGCGCATGTTCCGAATCAGCATCATCCGGCTGCTTGAAAAAGGCCGCATAAACAATCGGCATGAAATACGCGATGTTGAGCAACGTGCTGCCGATGATTACGGCCATCGCGAAATACTGCCCGCTGCCTGCCGCACCCATGAAGATGAACCATTTCCCGAGAAACCCCACCGCGGGCGGTATCCCGATCAGTGACAGCGCTCCGATCGTGAATGCCGTCATGGTCCACGGCATGCGCCGCCCGATGCCGTTGAGCTGGCTGACCTCGGTCTTGTGAGCGGCCGTGTAAATCGCGCCTGCGGCAAAAAACAGGGTGATCTTGCTCACGGCATGCGCGGCAATGTGCAGGGCCGCGCCGACGATCGACAGCGGCGTCAGCAGTGCCGCCGCCAGCACCACGTAGGACAGCTGGCTTACCGTCGAATACGCTAGGCGCCGTTTCAGGTTATCGGAGCGCAGCGCAATGATCGAGGCCACGATGATGGTGAAACCGGATACAAACGGCAGCCAGTCCACGCTCGTCAGACCGGACAGCGTTTCCACCCCGAATACATAAACGATCACCTTGACCACGGTAAACACGCCGGCCTTGACCACCGCCACCGCATGCAGCAGTGCGGACACCGGGGTCGGCGCCACCATGGCCGCCGGCAGCCAGCGGTGAAAAGGCATCAGCGCCGCCTTGCCGATGCCGAACATGAACAGCGCGAGCAATCCGCCCATTGCGGCATTGCCGGCCCTGCCTGAAAGGATGCCGCCTTCGGTGAACTCCAGGGTGCCGGCGAGATGCCAGGTCCAGACGATGCCCACCAGCAGGAAGACGATGGAGGTGCCAATCAGCAGACTGAGGTAGGTGCGTCCGCCGCGCCGCGCGTCTTCGGTGCCGGCGTGGGTCACCAGCGGGTAGGTGATCAGCGTCAGCGCTTCATAGAACAGAAACAGCGTCAGCAGGTTGCCGGCGAACGCGATGCCGATGGCGGCCGCCAGCGCGGCGGCAAAACAGACATAGAAGCGCGTCTGGTTCTTTTCGTTGTTGCCGCGCATGTAGCCGATCGAATACAGCGAATTGACGATCCACAGGCCGGACGCGATCAGCGAAAACAGCATGCCCAGTGGTTCCAGCCGGAAACTGAGCGTGAGTCCGGGCATGATCTCGAGCAGGGTGACTTCGGGTCGTGCGCCGGCCAGCACCTCCGGCGTCAACGACGCCACCAGCAGAAACAACACACCAGCCGTCGTCAGCGTCACCGTCTCGCGCAGATTGGGCATGCGGTGCGCCGCGGCAATCAGCACTGCGCCGGCGAGCGGCACAGCCAGGGCCAGCAGCATGGTCGTGCCTGCCGTCATCTGACCCCCTGCAGCAGGCTGTCCGCAGCGGCGGCGGCCGTGCCCGCGGTCAGCGAAGCATCGAGGCCGAAATAGAAGCAGGCGATGATCATCAGCCAGGCCGGCAGCCACATGCCCAGCGGCGCTTCTTTGAGTGCCGCGACGCGGGCGTCAGGCTCGCGGAAGTAAGCGATCTCGACAAAACGCCAGACGTAGACCACCGCCAGCAGCGAACTCAGCACCACCATCATCGCCACCCACCACTGCCCGGCCTCGAGCGCCGCCAGCACCAGGTACCATTTGCTGATGAAACCCGCGGTGCCGGGAACACCGATCAGGCTCAATCCGCCGAGCACGATGCCAAACGACGTATAAGGCATGGTGCGGGCAAGACCGCCCATGCCATCCATGCGCACGCCGCCCAGACGCAGCACCACGATACCCGCCATCATGAACAACGCGCCCTTGGTCACCCCGTGATTGAACAGATGCACGATGGCGCCGGTCAGCCCGGTGGCTGAATCGAAACTGATGCCCAGCGTGATGTAACCGATCTGCGCCACGCTCGAATAAGCCAGCAGTCGCTTGAAATCGGTCTGGTAAATCGCGATCGCCGATGCGATGAACATGGCGGCCAGAGACAGCACCAGCAGAATGTCGCTCATCGGCAATTGCGCAAACACCCGGCTGCCGCCGAACACCGAGAAATAAAACCGCAGCAATATATAGACCGACACCTTGGTGGCCGTCGCCGCAAGGAAGGCGGTGACCGCCGACGGCGCATAGGCGTAGGCATTGGGCAGCCACAGATGCAGCGGGAACAGCGCCAGCTTCAGGCACACGCCGACGGTGATGAAGGCCAGTGCGGCGAGCACCGCCCGGTCTTCGGCCACGCCCGGCAGGCGCTGGGCCATGTCGGCAAGATTCAGCGTGCCAGTAACGAGGTAGAGCAGCCCGACGCCGATCACATAAAACGTCGCGCCGATGGTACCGAGGATCAGGTACTGATAGGACGCCATCAATGCGCGCCGGTCGCGACCCAGCGCGATCAGCACGTACATCGACAGCGACGAGATCTCCATGAACACGAAGATGTTGAATGCGTCGCCGGTCGCAGCCATGCCCAGCAATCCCGCCAAGCACAGCGAAAACATGGTGTAGAACAGGTAATGCTGTTCCTGCGGCAACTCCGCATTGATGCTGTCGCGGCAGTAAATGATGACCACCGCCGCCAGCAATGACACGAGCACCAGCAGGAATGCATTGGCCAGGTCGATGCGATATTCGATGCCCCACGGCGGAGGCCAGTTGCCGATGGCATAGGAAATCACGCTGCCGTCGGCGACCTGGGCCAGCAACCCCAGCGAAATGAACATGCAGCCCCAGCTGACGGCCACGGCCAGCAGCCAGGCGGGCAGGCTGCGCCGCAGCAGCACCATCACGGGCGCAGCAATCAGCGGCAGTACGACCTGCAGTATGGGAAAGTGGGATGAAAGCACGCCGGATTAACTTTTGGTTTTGGTCATGCCGTCGGATTTGTTGTCGGCCATGATGATTTCGTCTTCCTCGATACTGCCGTAGCTCTCGCGGATGCGCACCACCAGCGCCAGCCCCAGTGCGATGGTCGCGACACCCACCACGATCGCGGTGAGGATCAGCACATGGGGCAGCGGGTTGGAATAGACCTGGAAGCCCTCGGCCACGATGGGCGCGGTGCCGCCGATCAGTTTGCCCGGCGCGATGTAGAGCAGATATACCGAGGTCTGGAATATCGACAGCCCGATCAGCTTTTTCACCAGGTTGCCGCGCGCAATGACGATATAAAGACCCGCGATGGCCACGAATATCGTGATCCAGTAGCTGAAGTGACTGGCGATGCTCATTGGCCGTCCTTCGCATCACTGCCGCGTCCGGCGAACATGTAGAAAATCTTCAGCATCACGCCGAAAACGGTAATCAGCACGCCGGCTTCGACCCAGAAGATGCCGCGGTGCTGGCCGGCCACCGGATCGCTGTCGAGCACGAAATAATCCAGATAGTTGCCGCCGAGCAGCAATCCTGCGACGCCGACGCCGGCGTAGAGCAGTACGCCGGCCGCAATCATCACTTCGACCAGCCTCGACGGCACCACCGCGCGTGCCGCCGGCAAACCATAAATGATGGCGTAAAACACGATGGCTGCCGCCGCAATCACGCCCGCCTGGAAACCACCACCAGGGCCGAAATCACCATGGAACTGCACATACAGCGCAAACAAAATCATGAATGCAATCAATAACTTGGCGATTACCCGCAGGACCAGATAGTCTTTCACGAGCGACCCCCTTCGCGCTTCTCGCCGACGCGGCGGCGCAGCAGCACGATGACGCCGATGCCGGCGGTGAACACCACGGTGACTTCACCCAGGGTATCGAAACCGCGATAGCTCGCGAGCACCGCGGTGACCACGTTCGGCACTCCGGTTTCACGCGGGCCGTCATTGATATAGCGCGGCGCCACATGTCGGTGGATCGGCGCCTGCGGATCGGAGAACGCCGGCAGATCCAGCGTGCCGTAGACCAGTGCCGCGCCCGTCGCGATCGCCACGGCCAGCGGCAGATAAGGCTTGTGTAGCGGCTTCATTTCCTCGCTGCGCACCAGCGCCAGCGTGCCGAGCAGCAGCACCGTGGAAATTCCCGCACCCACGGCAGCCTCGGTCATGGCCACGTCCACGGCATCGAGTGCCACCAGCACCGTCGACAGCAGAAAACTGTAAATCCCGCTGAGGATGACGGCTGCAAAAAGGTTGCGCACGCGCGCGATCACCACGGTGGTCACCGCCATCATGGTCAGCAGCACGATGATCATCAGGTCTTCGATGATGAGTCCTCCTCATGTCCCATGGGCAATACGCCGCGCCCATAAGCCGCCTTGGCCAGCGCATGCGTGGCCGTAGGACCGGTGAAGAACAGCAGCAGTCCGATCAGCAGCAGTTTGACCGTGATCAGCGTAAATCCCGCCTGGATCACCAGACCGGCCAGCACCAGTCCGGCGCCGAGGGTGTCGGTCACGCTGGCCGAATGCATGCGCGTATAGAGGTCGGGCATGCGCACCAGGCCGAGCGCGCCGACGATACAGAAAAATCCGCCCGCGACCAGACACGCCCAACTCAGGATATCCGCGACGATGCTCATGGCGCTTCCTTGCGGTCGCCGTCGCCGGGATCACCGAGGCTGCCGTACTGGAAGTACTTGAGCACGGCGATGGTGCCGATGACATTGAGCAGACCGTAGACGATGGCCAGGTCGAGGAACTCGGGGCGTCCGGTCAGGAAGCCGATGACCGCGAGCAGCAGCATCGCCAGCGTGCCGACGGTGTTAGCGGCCTGGGTGCGATCGAACACCGTGGGGCCGAGGTAAGCGCGCACCAGCGCGAGCGCCAGCGCCACCAGTAACGCTGCGGAAACCACGGCAAACATCATTCGGCGCCCTCGAAACGGGTCACGCGACGGTCCATTTCGCCCGTGAGCAGGCCGGCGGCGCCTTCCTGCGTCAGGGCATGCACCAGAATCTCTCCGTGCTTCACGTCGATCGAAATCGTCCCCGGCGTCAGCGTAATCGAATTGGCGTAGACCGCCACGCCCACCGCGGTTTTCTGTGTCGTGGGTGTCCGCACCAGCGATGGCTTGACCGCAATCTCGCGGCTCAGGACGACTTTGGTGACATCCCATGCGCTTTTCACGATTTCCACCGCCAGCCACGGCCAGTAGGTCAGTGCGGCAGGCCCGAGATGAATCGGATGCCCTTCGTGATCAACCACCTCCATGCGTGCGGCAAACCAGGCGATCGCCAGCGCTGACACCAGACCGACGCCCAGCAGGAACGGCGTGAAGAATCCGGACAGCACAACCCAGAACAGGAAGAGCAGTACGATCAGGCTGATTATACGAGTCATGGCTGTTCAACACGGACGGAATCAAGCCCGCGTATTTTTTTGGTTGGCGCGATTCTACTGACTGTAGTTTCATACCACAACCCAAGGCTGGGGCCCGCGCACTCGCGCACGCCGGATTGAAGGCCCCGGATTCGGGCGAGATGCATCGCAAACCGCGGTGATGACCAGCGCGGGCGGTGCCCCGCTACAATAGATAATCATCACCATTCGCGAAACGCATGGAAATAATCCATGAAAATAGCGGCTTATGGTAACCATCACGACCGATGCAACGAATTAACAAGCATGATATTGATGGTGCCACGCAGGCACGGCCCCCCGGATGCCTGCGCGATCTAAAATTACTCTGCGGGATTGCCAGCCATGAGCCCTATTCTGAGTATGACCGGCCGCGCACTGGCCCACTACCTGTCGAAGCCAAATCCGCGCTTCCACCCCGTGACGACCACCGCCCCGGGTGCACTTGCCGCGGCCATTCGTCCGGGTGATGTGCTGCTGGTCGAGGGTGACACGCGCATCAGCACCGCAATCAAATACCTGACGCAATCGACCTGGTCGCACGCGGCCCTCTATGTCGGCGACGTACTCGGGCAGCGATCCGCCGAGGGTGAACCGCTGGACCTGATCGAAGCCGACGTCAAGGAAGGCGTGCGCGCAATTCCGCTGAGCCGCTACGAGGACTTCCATACGCGGATCTGCCGCGCGGCGGACCTCACACCCGAAGACCTGCAAAAGGTCATCGACTATGCGGTGTCGCGGCTGGGACAGCAGTACGACCTGCGCCACATCTTCGACCTGGCGCGCTACCTGCTGCCGGTGCCACCGGTGCCGGTGCGCTGGCGCCGGCGCATGATCGCGCTGGGCAGCGGCGAGCCGACGCGCGCAATCTGCTCCACACTGATCGCGCAGGCTTTTCAGTCGGTGCGTTATCCGATCCTGCCGTCCGTGCAGCGACTGCCTTCTGATGACCCGGACTGCAACGACTGCTATGACGAAATCCTGCACATCCGCCACCACAGCCTGTTCGCGCCGCGCGACTTCGACATCTCCCCTTACTTCGCCGTGGTCAAACCGGCATTGACCGGCGATTTCGATTACCGGGCCCTGCAATGGGCCGATCCGGACAAGCAAGGGCAAACCGCCGCGGCACAGCTTCCGGACCAATCCTCGCCCGTGTAACGAAATACTCTGTGCGCGATTCCGGACAAACCGGAACAATTGGTCACGCCGCCGCTGGCGCCGTCGGCACCCGCACCAGCAGCACATCAACCTGCGCCTCCAGCAGCACATGCAAAGACACGCTGCCGAGAAAAAACCGCGACGCCTCCGAATCCCCCTGCGCGCCCATGACCACCAGATCGACGTTGCGATCCTGGATGACCTGCTCGATCACGCCCGGCGCATATCCGCGCTTGACGATGCGGGTAACCAGCGAATCCTTCGGCAGGCATTTCGCGATCAGACTGTCCATGTGCTTGCGGGCTTCGCTCTCGACCGCTTTCCGGTAATGCGCGAGCGCATCGTCGCTGACCCCGGCATATCTTGCCTTGCCCTCGAACAGAGGGTCGTACGCATGCAGTACGTTCAGCGTCGCATCCGGTGCGATGGCCGTTGCCGCCTCAAGGATTGCGCATGACGACCCGGAAAAATCCACCGGTGCCAGAATTTTTTCATACGATTTTTTTCCATCGGCGCGGACGATCAGCACCGATCCTTTGGCGGCACGCGCAACCCGCTGCATCGTCGTCCCGGAGAACAGGGTTTTCACGAAATGCCTGCCATGCGCACCGATTACGGTAAGATCGGCGCCGATTTCCGTGGCTCGCTCCGTTATTTTGCGATAAGGCACGCCGGTTACCGCGCGCGACGAGATCCGGAGCTTGCCCCACTGTCCCGCCACCCTGCGCAATTCCGTCTCAGCCGCATCCAGCATTCCGGCTTCCGGATCGTCCATCAAATCGGGGGCGAGGCGGGCAAGCATCTGTAGCGGCTGATGGCTGATGACGTGCAGCAACTCGATCTCCGATCCGTGTTGCAAGGCCAAGCGGGCCGCACGCTCTACCGCCCGGTCCGCGCCCGGGGAGAAATCAGTCGCTACCAACAGCCGTTTGAACCGCGTCATGATAGTTTCCTGTCATTGGCCAGGGATTCATCAATCATCCGCGCTGCATGGTCCGCAGCATCGGAGAACGGCGTCAGGACCCGGGTGACGCCGGCCTGCTCTAGAGCTGCCGCATCGTTGTCATCGTGCGCCGTCATGGCGATATTCCCAAGATAACCCTGCGCGCGCAAGCTCTTGAGCAGGGCCAGATTGACGGCCAGTTCCGGCAACGTACTGACGACCCAGCGTGCACCGTCTATCGGCAGCGACTCGGAGAAATGCGGATCCTCGGCATCACCGAAAACCACGGGCAGGCCACGCTTGCGGTAACTTTTTACCGCCTCGGGGTCGAAATCAACTCCCATCACCCGGACTTCCTTCTGCAACAGCTGCAGCAGCAGCCGTCGTCCGTAACGGCCGGCACCGAAAATGAAGACATCCACGCCTTTTCTGGCTCGTCCGGAGAGCTCAACCAGCAGTTCGCGATGCGGCCGTCGGCGCTCGAACAGGCCGAGCCAGGGCTCGCACAGGGCATACAGCCGGTGCGAGTAAATGATCATGTAGCTCGATACCGCAATCGTGACCAGCCCGACCAGTGTCACCAGCCCGAGGGCGGCCGGCTCCACGTGCCCCAGACTGATGCCGAGTGCAATGAATATGATCGAAAACTCGCTGATCTGCGCCACCGTCAGACCGGCCAGAAATCCGGTGCGTTTGCGGTAGCCCATGTAGCCCATGATGGCCATCACGATCAGCGGATTCCCGATCAGCACGAAAACCGATAATATTACTGCCGACGGCACTTCGCCGCCGATGCTGGCCAGATCGAGCTTGGCCCCCAGATCGATGAAAAAAAACAGCAGCAGAAAATCGCGCAGGCTCACCAGCCGGCTGGCAATGGCCTCGCGATAGGAAGTCGATGCCAGCGAGAAGCCCGCCAGAAATCCGCCCAGTTCCTTGCTGAACCCCAGTACTTCTCCAACCGCCGCAAAGGATGTACCCCAGGCCACCGCAAACACCAGCAGCAGCTCCTGCGACCGCGCGAGCAGATGCAGCACCCGCGGCAGCACGTAGCGCATCAGCACGGCGATTCCCGCACCGAGCAGCAGGATCTTCAGTGCCAGCGCGCCCAGGTTGTTGAGCCATTCCATTGCACCGGCAGCTGCGGTCGGGGTACTCAACAGCAACATCGCCAACACCACGGCGATGTCCTGGACAATCAGGAAACCCACGGCGATGCGTCCGTGCAGCGAATCGATTTCGTGCTTGTCGGACAGCAGCTTGACGATGATGATCGTGCTGGAGAAGGTCAGGGCCACGGCGACGTAAAAAGCCTTCAGCGGCGTCATGCCCAGCGCAAAGCCAATCAGGTAGCCGAAGAAGATGGTAAAAGCCAGCTGGCCCAGCCCCGTGGCCAGCGCCACCGGACCGAGATTGCGCACCAGATGCAGGTCCAGCCTGAGTCCGACCACAAACAGCA
>JBFKCU010000071.1:0-9547 GCA_041620115.1 Burkholderiales bacterium
GCTGACGCGCTGGCGGGTGGAAACCATTTACCAGAAGGAGCCGTGGACGCTCGAATGGATCGCCACGTTTGCACCCGGTGACCTCCTGCTCGATTGCGGCGCCAATGTCGGCATGTACACCATCTGGGCGGCGGTCACGCGCGGTGCCCGCGTGTATGCGTTTGAACCTGAATCGCAGAATTATGCGCTGCTCAACCGCAACATCCAGATCAACGGTGCGGCGGACCGCGTCAAGGCCTATTGCATGGGCCTGTCCGACAAATCCGGCCTGTTCGACCTGCACATGGCCGACCTGCGCGTGGGCGGTTCCTGTCACGCGGTCGACGAGCCGCTCGACGCCTTCCTCCGGCCGCTGAAGCCGCAGTTTTCCCAGGGCTGCATTGCGCGCACGCTGGACGAACTGGTCAGCGATGGCGCGGTGCCGGTGCCCAATCACATCAAGATCGACGTCGACGGCTTCGAGCACAAGGTCATCAGCGGCGCGCGCGCGACGCTGGCCGATCGCGCCGTGCGGTCATTGCTGATCGAGACCAACCTGAATCTGGCGGAGCATCGCGGCATGGTCAGCGAGCTCAACGCGATGGGGTTCAAACATGATGCGGCGCAGGTCCAGCGCGCCGAACGCAAGGAAGGTGCATTCAAAGGGGTTGCCGAGCATGTATTCCGACGCTGAAATGCAACTGGCGTACCGGGTGGGAAACGCGCCGTTCAACATGTTTCCGTACCCGCACTTCTACGTTCCGGACGTGTTCCCGGCGGATTTCTACGACGAGCTCCAGCGCAACCTGCCGGACCCGGCGGCGATGATCCCGATCGAAGAAGCGCGCAGTCTGAAAGGTTACAAGGAGCGCTTCGTGCTGGAGCTGAACGACAAACATCTGGCGACGCTGCCGCAGGCCAGGCAGGCGTTCTGGACCGGCATGGCGGGCTGGCTGCTCAGCGGTACGTTCTCCTCGCTGGTGATGCGCAAATTCCAGCCCTTCATCGACCAGCGCTTTCCGGACAAGTCAAAGGTGGAATTCTACGAGGAAGCGTTGCTGGTGCAGGACACGACCAATTACAAGCTCGGGCCGCACACCGATGCGTTCCGCAAGGTGGTGACGCTGCTGTTTTACCTGCCGCCGGATGAATCGCAACGGCATCTGGGTACCTCGATGTACCTGCCCAACGACCCGGCGTTCACCTGTCCGCGCGGGGTGCATTACAGTCGCGACAAGTTCTCGCGCCTGCATACCAATCCGTTTATGCCGAATTCGCTGTTTGCGTTCTTCAAGACCGACAATTCGTTTCACGGCGTGGAGCCGGTGGCGGATGCAGACTGCCGGCGCTGGCTGCTGCTCTACGATATTTATTTCCGCGACCTGACCGTCGCGCAGCCGCCGGTGGCGGAGCCTGCCGCGGCCACCGCGCCGAACGTGAAATTTACGTTCTAGGTCGCCCGCCGGCGCGGAATCACTCCGGGACGATGTTGGCGGCCCTCGCCAGCTTCGCCCACTTGGCCAGTTCGCTTTTCTGGAAGACGCCGAGTTCGGCCGGGGACAGCGGTGCGACCTGTATGCCCATGCCGGCAAAACGCTCACGCACTTCGCTGCGCGCCAGAATTTTCTGGGACTCTGCCGCCAGCCGGTCAACGATCGGCTGCGGCGTGCCCGCCGGCGCGAACAGCGCAAACCAGGCGATCAGCTCGAAATCCTTCAGCGTCTCCGCGATTGCCGGCACATCGGGCAGCAGCGGATCGCGTTTTTTCGAAGTAACGCCCAGTGCGCGCACCTTGCCCGACTTGACCTGCGGCGAACCGGTGACCATGTCGGCATAGACCATGTTGATCTGGCCGCCCATCACGTCGGCCAGCGCCGGCGGGATGCTCTTGTAGGGTATGTGGTTGAGCTCGATGCCGCCCATCTGTTGCAGCATGAACACCGGCACCAGGCTGCCGGCGCTGCCCGAGCCCGCGGTGAGCTTGCCCGGCTGCTGCTTCGCCAGCGCGATCAGTTCCTTGATCGACTTCGCCGGCAGTGACGGGTTGGCGACCAGCACGAAGGCGATGGTGCCGATGCGCGCAATCGGCGAGAAGTCCTTCACCGGGTCATAATTGATTTTTTTCATCAGGCTGGGCGCGGCAGCGCTGGGCGTGTTGGTGCTCATCAGCAGCGTGTAGCCATCCTTGGGCGACTTGGCGGCAAGTTCGGCGCCGATGGTGCCGTTGGCGCCGGCGCGGTTGTCGACCACCATGGGCTGGCCCAGCGCGTCGGCAAGGTTCTGGCCGATGGTGCGGGTCACCGTGTCGGTGGCGCTGCCTGCGCCGAAGGGCACGATGATGCGCACGGGCCGTGCGGGGTAACCGGCGGGGGCAGGGGCCGCGGCCTGTGCGGCAAACGATGCGGTGCAGGCGATGGCGCACAGCGTGAGGGCGGCTTTCATGTCAGGTCCTCCGTGGACGTATGGATACGGGTCGTTTCAGGTCAGTACCCGCGTCAGCCAGCGGCCGACGTCGGCGATTTCTTCGAGGCATACCGAATGCTGCATCGGGTAATCATGCCATTCAACGGCATAACCGGCCTGCTGCAGGTGGTCCGCGGAAGTCCTGCCCCTGGCGTACGCCACCACCGGATCGTGCGTGCCGTGCGCCATGAAAACCGGTGTTTTTGCATTTGCCGCGGTGGCCTCCTGCGCAAAACTCTCGGCGAGCGGCAGGTAGGTGGACAGCGCCATGACGCCGGCCAGGGTTTCGGCATAACGCAATCCGGTCTGCAGCGCTACCGCTCCGCCCTGCGAGAATCCCGCGAGCACGATGTTCCTGCTGGCGATGTTGCGCGCGTTCTCACGCGCGATCAGTTGGCCGATCTGCGCCTGGGACTCGCGCACGCCGCGCTCATCTGCCTTGCGCGAATGGCCTTCGAGGTCACCGAACGACACGTCGTACCAGGCGCGCATGACATAGCCGTTGTTAATGGTCACCGGACGCGTCGGTGCGTGCGGAAAGACAAAGCGGATGGCAGGCGCGCCGGAAAGATCCAGCTCATTGACGATGGGCACGAAGTCATTGCCGTCGGCCCCGAGGCCGTGCATCCAGATGACCGCGGCCGTCGGGTTGGGGCGGGACTCGATTTCGATGGTTTCGAGCAGTTGGGTCATAAGTGATTGCTTAAGATCAAAAGCGTTTTGCCACAGAGGACACAGAGATCACAGAGAAAACCGGGATATCGACCTGCATCTGGCACGGGCTTCCATTACAAGAAAGTACCAAGAACCCAAAAGAAAACTCTGTGCTCTCTGTGACCTCTGTGGCTAGGGTTTCTGTTTCGGCCTGACCGCGGATTTCGGGCGGAACGCCTTGCACACGGTGTCATTGGTTTCGATGTACGGTCCGCCGATCAGGTCGATGCAGTAGGGCACCGCGGCGAAGATGCCGTGCACCAGCGGTTTGCCGGCCTCGTCCTTGAGGCCTTCCAGCGTTTCCCTGATCGCCTTGGGCTGTCCCGGCAGGTTGATGATCAGCGCCTGTTTGCGGATCACGGCGACCTGCCGTGACAGGATCGCGGTGGGCACGAACTTCAGGCTCACCTGGCGCATCTGCTCGCCGAAGCCGGGCATTTCCCTGTCGGCCACCGCCAGCGTCGCTTCGGGCGTCACGTCGCGCAGGGCGGGACCGGTGCCGCCGGTAGTCAGCACCAGATGGCAGCCTTCGTTGTCGACGAGTTGCTTCAGTGCGGCTTCGATCTGCGGCTGTTCGTCGGGAATCAGCCGTGTCACCGTGCGCCAGCGGGGCGCGCTGATCGCCTGTCCAAACCAGGATTCCAGCGCCGGTATGCCCTCGTCCTTGTAGACGCCCTTCGAGGCGCGGTCGCTGATCGACACCAGGCCGATGATGAGTTCTGCGGATTCTGTCATGGCGCGGATTATAGCTTTACGCCGGCGTGTCGTTGCCGCGATCCCGCGCCTCGGTCAGTTCGCGGATCATCTGGAACAGCGCGCGGAAATGCTTCGGCGGCTTGCCGCGTTCGCGTTCCTGCGCGGTGTTGCGGATCAGGGTGCGCAGGCGCTGGGTGTCAGTGCCCGGAAACTCGGCGATGAACTCCGCGACGGATTGCGGATCATCAAGCAGTCGCTCGCGCCAGCGCTCGATATGGTGCAGGCGCGCCGTGTGCTCCGCCGAGACTGACAGCCAGCTGTCGAGTTTCTCGCGGATCGGCGCCGGATCGATGTCGCGCATCAGCTTGCCGATGTACTGCAGCTGCCGCCGCCGCGCTTCATGCGGATGCAGGCGGCGTGCCTCCAGCACGGCGTCGCGCAGGTTCTCCGGCAACTCGATGCTGGCGAGCTGCTGCTCGTTGAGCCCGACGAGCTCGGCGCCGATGTCCTGCAGCGCGTTCATGTCGCGCTTGCGCTGGCTCTTGCTCGGCGGCTCGTCGAATTCGGGGGTGTCTTGCGGGGTTGGGCGGGTGGTCATTGATCAGTGATTGCAAAGTGCTGCGCCGGCACGGCGTGCACCGGCCAATCTCAAAATTGAAGCTGTTATGATAACGCCCTTTCGCGCGCCTACCGACGCCGCATCCTGCAAAAATCATGGCATCCCATCCTTTTTCGTATACCGATGACACGCTGAAACAGCTCGTCACCGATGCACTCAAATATGCCCGCGAACGCGGCGCGACGTCCGCTGATGCCGAGGTCAGCGAGGGTTTCGGCCAGACCGTCACCGCACGCCAGGGTGAAGTCGAAACCATTGAATACAACCGCGACAAGGGCCTCGGCCTGACGGTATACATCGGCAAGCAGCGCGGCCATGCCAGCAGTTCGGATTTTGCGCCGCAGGCGGTGCGCGACACCGTCGATGCCGCACTGGCAATCGCCCGGCATACCGCCACGGACGACTGTGCCGGGCTGGCCGATCCCGACATGCTGGCGCGTGAATTTCCGGACCTCGACCTGCTGCATCCGTGGGACATGCCGGTGGAGCGCGCCATCGAGATGGCACGCGAGTGCGAGGCCGCGGGCTTCGGTGTCGACCAGCGCATCAGCAATTCCGAGGGCGCCACGGTCTCGACCCAGCAGTCGCATTTCATTTACGGCAATACCAATGGTTTTCTTGCCGGATACCCGAGTTCGCGGCACAGCATCTGGTGCGCCCTGATCGCCGGCAAGGGTGACGGCATGCAGCGCGACGACTGGTATGAAACTTCGCGCGATCCCGCCGAGCTGCCGGCCCCCGCCGAAATCGGCCGCAAGGCCGGTGAGCGCGCGATTGCGCGGCTGAAATCGCGCAAGGTGAAAACGGCGCAGGTGCCGGTGCTGTTCGAGGCCGGTGTATCCGCCAGCCTGATGGGACATTTCGTCTCGGCGGTGTCCGGCGGCAGCCTTTACCGCAAATCATCATTCCTGCTCGACAGCCTGGGGCAGCCGATCTTTTCGCCGTGCGTGCAGATGACCGATTTTCCGCGCATCCCCAAAGGCATCGCCAGCGGCGCGTTCGATGAAGAGGGCGTGGCCACGCAGCAGCGCGACATCGTCAGGGACGGCGTGGTGCAGGGCTATTTCCTTGGCAGCTATTCGGCGCGCAAGCTCGGCATGAAATCCACCGGCAACGCCGGCGGCAATCACAACCTGATCATGCGCGACACCGGCGAGGATTTTGCCGCGCTGCTGAAAAAGCTCGGCACCGGTTTGCTGGTGACCGAGATGATGGGGCAGGGGATCAATGCGGTGACGGGCGATTATTCGCGCGGCGCCGCGGGTTTCTGGGTCGAGAACGGCGCGATCGCCTACCCGGTCGAGGAGATCACCATTGCCGGCAACCTCAAGGACATGTACCGGCGCATCGTCGCCGTCGGCAATGACGTGTCGCGGCGCAGTTCGCGCCAGTGCGGTTCGATCCTGATCGAGGGCATGACCCTCGCGGGATCTTGAAATATCGTTTAAAATCAACTACTTATTAATGAGTACGGAGGGATCATGCAACGACGGTCTTTTCTGAAAAAAGCAGGTCTGGGCCTCGCGGCCGGTACGGTGGCCGCACCCGCAATCGTGCGCGCCCAGCCGGTGATCCAGTGGCGGCTCGCGTCGAGTTTTCCGAAAACGCTGGACACGCTCTACAGTGCGGCCGAACTGCTGGCGAAACGCGTTGCCGACGGCACTGAAGGCAAGTTCCAGATCCGCGTGTTTGCCGGCGGCGAAATCGTCCCCGGCCTGCAGGTGCTCGATGCCGTGCAGAACGGCACCGTGCAATGCGGCCACACGGCTCCCTATTACTACATCGGCAAGGATCCGGCCTTCGCCTTCGCTACTGCGGTGCCGTTCGGGCTCAACGCGCGCCAGCAGAACGCGTGGATGTATTACGGCGGCGGCAGCGAAGCGATGGCCGCGCTGTTCAAGGAATACGGCTGCGTGCAGTTTCCGTCGGGCAACACCGGCGTGCAGATGGGCGGATGGTATCGCAAGGAGATCAAAACGCTGAATGATCTCAAGGGCCTGAAAATGCGTGTCAGCGGCCTCGCCGGGCAGGTGCTGGCGAAACTCGGCGTCGTCGGTCAGCAGATCGCCGGCGGCGAAATCTATCAGGCACTGGAGCGGGGCACTATCGACGCGGCAGAGTGGGTGGGCCCGTACGACGACGAAAAACTCGGCTTCCACAAGGTCGCGAAGTACTACTACTACCCCGGCTGGTGGGAGGGTGGACCGCAGCTCTCGACTATCGTCAACATCAAGCAGTGGGAATCGCTGCCGGCGCATTACCGTTCGATCTTCGAGTCGGCGTGTGCTGAAGCCAATGTGCGCATGCTCGCGCATTACGATGCGAAGAATCCCGAAGCGCTGAAAAAGCTGGTCAGTGGCGGCGCGCAGTTGCGCCAGTTCCCGAAGCCGATCATGGAGGCGGCGCAGAAGGCGGCGTTCGAGATTTACGACGAAGCGGCCGCGAAAAGCCCGCACTTCAAACGCATCTACGCGCAGTGGCTCAAGTTCCGCAGTGACCAGTTCCTGTGGTTCCGCGTGGCCGAAATGGGCTATGACAATTTCGTGTTCACCAGCACGACGCGGCCGACGGCAAAATAATCGTCGCGCTGGACACCCTGAAACGGAAAGAGGAGCAGAAGGACATGTTGAAAGCCGCCTTGTACGGCATGGGACGCTGGGGCACCCGGCTCACCGATTCGGTCAAAAACAGCAGCAAGATCAAAATCGTCAGGGGCGTGTCGCGCGACCCGTCGAAACACGCCGAGTTCTCGAAGAAATACGGCGTCGAGGTAATCAGCTCGTACGCCGATGTACTCAAGGATCCGCAGATCGAAGCCGTGGTGCTGGCGACGCCGCATTCGCAGCACCATGAGCATGTCATTGCCGCGGCCAAAGCCGGCAAGCATGTGTTCGTCGAGAAACCGTTCACGCTGACGCGTGCCACCGCCGAACCGGCGATCGCCGCGTGCCGCGCCGCCGGGGTCACGCTCAGCGTCGGTTTCAACCGCCGCCACGCGCCGGCGTTTGTCGAGATGGCGCGGCGCATCCGCGCCGGTGACATCGGCGACGTGCTGCATGTCGAAGGCCAGTTTTCCGGGCCTTCGGGTTATGACCTGAAGCCCGGCATGTGGCGGGCGACGCGTCCGGAGATGCCCGGCGGCGGCATGACGCCGCGCGGCGTGCACACGCTGGACTCGATGATCCAGATTGCCGGACCGGTCAGCGAAGTCTATGCGCACAGCAACCGCCGCGTGCTCGGTGCCGACACCGACATCGACGACACGACATCGATGCTGTTCAAGTTCAGGGGCGGTGCCACCGGTTACTTTTCGACGATCTTCGTCACCGGAGAAATCTGGCGTGTGCACGCGTTCGGCACCAAGGGCTGGCTGGAGATGCGCGGCGACACCGAACTCAACGTGCAGGGCCTCAAGGGCGCACCCGAGCGCATCACCTTTCCGGCGGTGGACAAGGAACAACGGGTGCTCGAGGCGTTTGCCGACGGCGTCGCCGCAAAAACGCCGTTCGTGGTGCCCACCGAACACATCGTCAACGGTGTCGCGGTGCTCGAAGCCATCCTGCAATCCTCGGGCAGCGGCAAACCGGTCGCAATCGACTGACCGCGGCATCGTGCTTGCCCCGGCGCGCGCGCTGTTGCGCGGCGCCGGCATGATATAACCGCGTGACTTGATTGTCCGGGAGTCCCGTGCCCAGTTTCCGCCTTGCCCTGTCGCCCGCGCTGCCGATCCACCTGACGCTGGCGCTGACGTTTTTCAATTTCACCGGCGCCAATGCAACGCGCGTGCTGCTCACGCTGTATGCGCTCGAGCTCAAGGCCAGCGCGTCGGAAGTCGGCCTGCTCGGCGGCCTGTTGTTCCTGTTTCCGCTGCTGCTGTCGTGGCCGATCGGCGCACTCGCAGACCGCGCCGCCTCCAGCCGCCTGCTGCTGTTCGCAGCAATCTGCGCCACCGGCTCGCTGCTGCTGGCCTGGGCCCACGGCACACTGGTCACGCTCTACGTCGCTGCGGCGCTCAACGGCCTTGCGCTGGCGTTTTTCCATGTCACGCTGCAGAACCTCGTCGGCACGCTGAGCAAACCCGAGGCGCGGGCGCGCAACTTCGCCAACTTCAGCCTCGCCGGCGCGATGACCAGCTTCGTCGGCCCGCTGCTCGCCGGAATTGCCATCGACGCCGCGGGCTATGGCTGGGCCTGCCTGATCACGGCCGCGGTCTCGGTGGTCGTCATCCTGCTGCTGCTGGCTTTCGGCCGCCACCTGCCGCCGGCACGGCCGAAACTGAAGAGCGATGCGCCGGCGCCGCGCGCGCTGCTCAATCGGGGCGTGTGGATCATGCTGATCACCAGCGGCCTGGTGCAGCTGGGCTACGACCTGTTCCAGTTCTTCGTGCCGCTTTACGGGCATGCCATCGGCCTGTCGGCGTCGGCGATCGGCGCGGTGCTGGCGACGCTGGCCGCGGCGGCGTTCATCGTGCGCCTGTTCCTCGCGCGGCTGGTCGAGCGCTACTCGGGCGAGAAACTGCTGGCGTGGGTGTTCTTCACCGGTGCCGCCGGCTTCGCGCTGGTGCCGTTGGCCACCAACGGCATCGTGCTCGGCCTCATCTCCTTCCTGTTCGGCCTCGGCATGGGCATCGGCATTCCGCTGACCGTGATCCTGATGTTCGCCAGCTCCGCCGAAGGCCGCTCCGGCCAGACCCTGGGCCTGCGGCTCACCGCCAACAACCTCGTGCGCGTCGGCGGGCCGATGGCCTTCGGTGCACTCGGTGCGGCGCTGGGGCTGGCGGGGGTGTTCTGGATCCTGGCGGCGATATTGGTGGGGGGTGGGGTACTGGCTCAACGGCAAACGCAGAAAAACAGTGGATGATCGGCCGGGATCGATTCAGAATCGCGTTTAATTTTTGCGGAAAACAGAACAGATGATTCACGCCAACCCCAACCGCAGCGGCGAACTCGCGCGCAATGTCGAGGTCGCACTGCGCTTCAAGAAAAACCAGGGCACGCCGCAGATGCCGCAGGTCGAGAAGGAGGTGCTGGCACCGAACTACGACCGGGTGCGCGGCGGCAACCTGCATCTGGCGAA
>JBFKCU010000072.1:0-9538 GCA_041620115.1 Burkholderiales bacterium
CGTCCTTGGCCGGGCAGAAGGTCTCCACCGCGAACACCATGCCGGCTTTCAGCTCGTACGGGTCCTTGAACGAATTCAACCGCGAGATCAGCGGCCGCTCGTGCAGGCCGAGACCGAGGCCGTGGCAGAAGTTCAGGCCGAAGGCCGCCATCTCGGTCTCGAAGCCGATCTCGGTGCACTTCGGGAACGCTTTCGCCACGGCTTCCGTGGAGACGCCCGGCTTCAACATGTTGATGGCGTCGTCCATCCACTGGCGCGCCTTGCGGTACGCGTCGTGCTGTGCCCGCGTCGCACTGCCCACCGTGAAGGTGCGGTAATAGCAGGTCTTGTAGCCCATGTAGGAATGGATCAGGTCAAAGTAGGCCTGGTCGCCGGGACGGATCATGCGGTCGGTAAAATTGTGCGGATGCGGGCTGCAGCGCTCGCCCGCGATGGCATTGACCGCCTCGACGCAGTCCGAGCCCATTTCGTAAAAACGCTTGGCCGCCATCGCGACGATTTCATTCTCGCGCACGCCCGGTTTCAGCGCCTCGAAGATGTCCTGGTAGACGCCGTCACACATCGCCGCTGCCATGTTGAGCAGCGTGATCTCGCCATGGCTCTTGATTTCGCGCGCATCGAGCATGACCTGCTGTCCGTCGACCACTTTCAGGCCCAGCTTCTGCAATGCAAACAGGAACGGCGGCTCAACCACGTCGAGGCCGATCGGCATGTCGGCCACGCCCTCCTGCTTGAGGATGTCGTAGATCTCCTTCGCTGCGGCCTCGAACAGACCGACCTTGGGCGACACCGCGCCGCGCAGGCCGGCGAGGCCCGGTATGTTGTGATTTTTCGGCAGCCACGGCGCATAGAGCTTGTGATGGCGCACGGCGGAACCGAAGTCCCATACCCAGGGCTCACCGTTGCCGGTCAGCAGACACCAGCGCGTCAGCTTGTCGCGTGCCCATTCGCCGATGACCGTGCTCGAGATGTAGCGCATGTTGATCTGGTCGAACACCAGCAGCGCGCCGAGTTTCGATTTGGCGAGCGCATTGCGGGTGCGCGCGAGACGGTACTCGTGCAGGCGCTGGAAATTCACGCGCTCCTCGAAATCCACCTGCATGCGCCCCGGCGCCTGCAGCGGACGCTCCCACTGATGCCCCGGATTCGCGGGATCGAACAGCACATCGGGCGCGGTTGAAATCCGTTTCTTTGGATCGATGCCCGAGGTCTTTATTTTCTTCGGCTCCACTGGTTTTGACTTGCGCGCCATTACAATTTCTCCAATAAAATCAATTACTTATAATTATTACTATGTCAGTCCGCCTTGATGCCCGCCGCCTTGATGATCGGCGTCCATTTCGCCAGCTCGCTCTTGACGAAGGCGTGCAACTCTTCCGGCGTCGTCGGCGCCACCACCGCGCCACGCTGCAGGATGGCGTCTTTCACTTCCTGCGCGTTGAGTATGCCGGTGATCTCCTTGTGCAGCTTGGCCAGGATCGGCTTCGGTGTCTTCGCGGTCGTGAACAGGCCGAACCACAGCTGCGCTTCCATGCCGTCGAGTCCGGCCTCGGTGGCGCTCGGAATGTCGGGCGCGCCGACAAAGCGCTCCTTGCTCGACACCGCGATCGCGCGCACCTTGCCCGACTTCAGCTGCGCATGGGCAGTGATCGGCGACAGGAACGAAATCTGCGTCTCACCCGACAGGATCGAAGTCAGCGCAAAGCCTGCGCTCTTGTACGGGATGTGCTGCACATTGACCTTGGTCACCTGCTTGAACAGTTCGCCGGTGAGGTGGCTGATGGTGCCGTTGCCCGCGGAGGCATACGACAGGTCTTTCTGTTTCGCCAGAGCCACCAGTTCGCGCGCGTTTTTCACCGGCACCGACGGATGCACCACCAGCACGGTGACGCCCGTGGCGGTCTTGGTCAGCGGCGCAAAATCCTTGAGCGGGTCATACGGCAGATTCTTGTACAGCGACACCGCGCTCACCATCGGCCCGGCGTGGCCCATGATCAGCGAATACCCGTCGGGCGCGGCCTTGGCCACGACTTCGGCGGCGAGCGTGCCGCCCGCACCGGCGCGGTTGTCGACGACCACCGACTGCCCCCAGCGCTCGGTCAGCTTCTGGCCGATGTAACGCGACAGGTAGTCCGCGGTACTGCCCGCGCCCTGCCCCATGATGCGGATCGGCTTCGACGGAAACTTGTCCGCAGGTTCTGCCGCGAACAACGGCAACGCCACCAATGTCACGCCGAACACCACGCCCTGCAAGCCCCGTTTCAGGTTACGCATGATCCCCTCCGGAAATTCGTTGATCGGTGTTTTCACAATCCTGCGCGCTGCTGGTACGACAGATCCATGTATTTTTCGGGTGCACCCTTGGGCGCCGGCAGGCCCTCGGCCTCCCAGTAGACGTCGATCACCTGCTGCAGCGCGGCGGCGTCGATGG
Organism: Burkholderiales bacterium; assembly: GCA_041620115.1. Taxonomy (GTDB): domain Bacteria; phylum Pseudomonadota; class Gammaproteobacteria; order Burkholderiales; family SG8-41. The sequence continues at coordinate 2,432 of JBFKCU010000072.1, forward strand.
ACGGCAATGGTCTGCTGACGAAGGCATCGAAGGCGCGGCTGGCCAGCTCCGGCGAAATGGCGAGGCGCGGCGGCAACAGCGCGATGGCGACGGCCTTGTTCGCCGGATCCTTGAGCCAGTGGCAGGCGCCGCGGAAGGCGCGGATGAACGCCACCAGGCTGTCGGCATGTGCCGCGGCCCATGAACGGCGCGCAGCGGCAATCGACCCCGGATAGGTCGGAAACAACTGTGTCGTCGACCCGAGAGAGGCGAATCCTGCAGCGAACAGGTTGCGGTCAAATGGCGGATTGAGCCAGCTTGCCACCGCGCGGCCGCTTTTCACGGCATCGAAGCGCTCCTGCGACCCGCCGATCTCAACGAAGCGGTAATCACTTTTTTTCAGCCCGTGCTCGGCGAGCAGGCGGCGCAGCAGCAACGCATAGCCGGTGTTCGCACCATCGACAGCGATATCCCGGCCCTTCAGGTCGGCTACGGTCCTGATTTCCGGCGCCACCACCAGCGAGAGTTCCGGCGCATGGCCCTGGGCCATGACAATGCACAGGTCGCTGCCGGTCTCGACGGCGCGCACCACATGGTCGGACTGCTGGAAACCGATGTCGTAGCCGCCGCTGCGCAACTGCTCGAGCTGATGGGTCGATGAACCGGTCAGCGTGACTTTGACGGACACGCCTTCCTGTTCAAACAGCTTGCGCCCCTGCGCGACATACAACGGCCACGCATTGACGCCCTCGGAAATGATCGCCAGCCGGACCGGCGCCGTATCACCCGCTGCGGACATGTCTCCTCGCCTTCATTCTTGATGATGTGCGGCTGCGCCCGGCGCGTCTGCGCGCGTATCGCGGCAACCCTGAACCTTGCCGAATGTAGCCCCGGTCCAACCAATAGTCAACAATTCAACCACATTGGTTGAGAAGGCCCCGCGCCCGAACTCACTGAATTACCGCACCGCACAAGAGCGAAAATTGACAAACATCGGGGTTCGGCGCTGTAATGATGGTCAACGGATCCAGAATTAATTACAACCAATTTACCAAATTGGTTGACCCTGGCACAATGCCCGCAACGGCCTGACCTTATGACCACGATACGCCGCTCCGATCACCGCCTGCACCGCCGCGACGGCAAGCGCGACGGCACGCAGGATATCCGTGCCTTCCTGCTCGAAGCCGTGGCACAGGGCGCCATCGGTCCCGGCGGCAAGCTGCCGACCGAGCGCGAACTGGCCAACCGCTTCGCCCTGCCGCGCAATACCATCCGCAAGACGCTCGCGCAACTCGAAGCCGAAGGCGCAATCACGCGTCACGTCGGCCGCGGCACCTTCCTCGCCGACGCCGGCGGTTTTCCGGCCGACAGCATCACCCACACCAGTCCCGCCGAACTGATGGAAGCGCGCATGCGCCTGGAACCGGCACTGGCCGAGCTGATCGTGACCAATGCGACGCCGGCGGATTTTGATCGCATGGAAACCTGCCTTGATCGGGCCGAGAGCGGTGCCACGCTCGACGATTTCGAAGTCTGGGACGCCGCACTGCATCAGGCGATGGCGGCGGCAACGCACAACCGTTTTGTCATTCGCGTCTTCGACATGGCCACCGCCGTGCGGCACCAGACCGAATGGGGCAAGCTGAAGGATCGCGTGGTCACGACTGAACGGCGCCTCAAGTACCAGACCGAACACCGCGCCATCGTCGACGCGCTCAAGGCCCGCGACGCCGATCGTGCGCGCGCCGCCATCCTCACCCACCTGCAGCACGCGCGCCGCAACCTGTTCGGGTTCTGAACCGGCTTCGCGCAGTCGCTGCGGCCGCCGTCGGCCACAGGCACGCCAACGCGGATTTGCGACTACACTGAAGGCATGGACGTTTCAGTCACATCCGCGGTCGTGATCCTGCTGCTGGTGATGGATCCGGTGGGCAACATCCCCATATTCGTGTCGTTGCTGCAGCCGGTTCCTGCCGAACGCCGCAACCGCGTCATCATGCGCGAATGCGCCATCGCCTTCGGCGTGCTGCTGTTTTTTGTTTTTTTCGGCCGCTGGATTCTCGATCTGCTCGGTCTGTCGGACAGCTCGCTCAGCATTGCCGGCGGCGTCATCCTGTTCCTGATCGCGCTGCGCCTGATCTTCCGCCATCCGGAGGGGGTCTTTGGCGCCGATGACGGCGTCGAAGGCGAACCTTTCATCGTGCCGCTGGCGATCCCGTCCATCGCCGGCCCGTCGGCGATCGCGGCCATCATCCTGCTGGTATCGCGCGCGCCCGAGCGCCTGCCCGAATGGATCATCGCACTGGGCATCGCCACCGCCATCACCCTCGTGCTGCTGCTCGCCGCCGGACGCATCGCCAGGATGGTCGGCCGCCGCGGTCTTGCGGCGCTCGACCGCCTGATGGGCCTGGTGCTGACCGCGATTGCCGTGGAAATGCTGCTCAAAGGCATTGAAAGCTTCGTCCGCGGCCTTTGAGCCGCCCCGTGCCCCCTGCCTGGGCCCTTGACATCGGGCCTCGCGCACGTGTTGATATCTCCTGCGAACCACTATTCCGGAGACGACCTACAAAACACCATTGCTGCTGTCAATCCCCCGGGTTGTGGACAAAAACACCACGGGCAAACATGCGCTAAGTGCTTGACCTTGCTGAGCTTTTCGATGCCTTATTTTTTATCATATAAGTTGTTGTTTATAAATGGTAATTTTGCCTCTTCCCAGTGACGGTTTTGGCCCGCAATTTATTCCGCGCCCCAACATCGCACATGACGAAACGCAACGGCCGCGGCGCCCCGCCCCATTCCGGAACAGGGCGCGAAAAAGGATGCACAATTTCTGTGGATATCTCTGTGAGCAAGTCCAAAAATGAGCGTATGAAACTGCGTCACGCCCCGACCGCTGTTAGATTGCCTAAATTTTCAGCACCCGGTGGCCAAACCGCATAATGACCCGCATTGGGGCAGCTTTTAGGCTTTGCCAGCGGTGGTTACTGCCACTGCTACTGGCCGCGGCCGCATCCGCTGCGGCGCTGGAGCCGTCGGCCATACGCATCGAGGGCCGATCAGCGATCCATGATCTGCCAGACGCGGCCACGGCCACGACGACACACACGCTGGTCCTGCACATCGCCAACATTGCGGCGTGGCGGGACGCCGAAATCGCCGCCGCAGTGCGACAGTCCGCGCAGATTCTGTCGCAGTGCGGCATACGCACCCTGCGCGCCGACGTGTACACCGTGGCAGTCCCTGATACCCATCAGTTTTTTGATACGCCGCGATCACGTGAACTGGCGCGCGTGCTGGCGCTGCCCAGGCCTGCGCTGTATTTCACCGCAGGCACGCGCCAGACGCCCGCCTTCGACGCCGAAGCCATCGGCCGCGGCAACAGCCGCACCCGGCCGGAACTCACTGATACGGTGTGGATTGCCCGCGGCGCGCGCGATCTAGGCATCGTCATCGCCCACGAACTGTCGCACCTGCTGATGGACAGCGGCGACCACGACAACAGCGCAGGCAACCTGCTGGCGGACTCCACGACGCCACAGAACACGCAGTTGACCCCGGCACAATGCGCACGGATGCGCGTGACCGGCGAGCGCAACGGCCTGCTCTCCGGCGTAAACTGACCGCCACCGCCCATGTCAGAGTCCCCCGCCCACAACGCAGCCCCGGCCCCGGAAGGCCCCTGGAATCCCGGACTGCAGTCGGAAATCCCCGCGGCCCTGCTGCCGCTGGCGACCATCTATCGTCCGGAGCATGTGTACACGACACTGCAGCAGGCGCGTGAACTCGCCGACCTGACCGGACTTGAAATGGACGAACTGGTGGCCTTTCGCCCCGAGCGGCTGGTGGTGCACGAACTGCTGGCACGCGTGACCGCCGACTTCACCGTCGAAGACGGCCAGAAGACCGAGGATCTGGGCATCAACTTCAGGCGCATGACCGAGGCCATCCTGACCCGCCATATTGCCCCGCACATGCCCGAGATCACCGCAGCGTATGAGGCGCTGCGTACGCAGTTGTTCACCGCCGTCGCCGCCGAGCTCGAGCGCGGCATGCAGCCGGCAACTGCCGTCGCAACGCCTGCCCGCCCGGGCTGGTGGGCGCGCCTGCTCGGATCAAAGCGCCGCGCAACCATCGCGGCGCCAGTGGACGAGACCGAAAGCCGCGACGTCGAGGCGATCCGCCGCTGGGAGGCGCGATCAACTGAAGCCGACAATGAGCTGCAGTGCGCCGCCTGCGCGGCACTGGTGCGCGTGGCCAGCGCCATGCACAACCGGCATGGCCGCATCTGGGGCGACCGTGCACTGCTCACCACGGTGGCCACTGACCTCGCCTGCAACAGTTACGGCAGCGAGGAAATCGGCCGCAGCATCGAGCCGCACATCCGGCACGCGGCACAGGTGGAGAACTTCCGGCTGCTGCCGGTACAGCCCCACCCCGTGGTGATGAACACCAAGGGCGCCTCAGCCGCCGGCAAAAGCACGCTGCGCCCGCTGCAGCGCAACCTGGCCACCAGAATCGGCGTGAGCTGGGCGGATTTCGCACTGATCAGCCCTGACATTTTCCGCAAGTTCCTGCTCGATTACGCAACCCTCGGCGACGCCTACAAGTACGCCGGTTCGCTGACCGGCCACGAGCTGCAGGTCATCGACCAGAAACTCGACCGCTACGTTTCACGCAAGGCCGCGCGCGGCGCCATGTCACATCTGCTGATCGACCGCTTCCGCTTCGACACCTTCGCCCCTGCCTCGGACATCGCAGGCAGCAACCTGCTGACGCGCTTCGGCAACCTGGTGTATCTGTTTTTCCTGATTACGCCGCCGCACGCCACGGTCGAACGCGCGTGGACGCGCGGCCTTGAAGTCGGCCGCTACAAGGCGGTCGACGACCTGCTGGCGCATAACATCGAGGCCTTCACCGGCATCCCCGAAGTGTTTTTCACCTGGGCACTGTCCGGCGACAAGAAAGTGCATTACGAATTCCTCGACAACAGCATCGCGCTGGGCGTGCAGCCGCGCACCATCGCCTTCGGCTGGAACGGGGAGATGAACGTGCTCGACATCAAGGGACTGCTCGACATCGAGCGCTACCGCAAGATCAACGTCGAGGCGCGCAATCCGCAGGATGTTTATCCCGGCGCGGCCGAAATGGCGCCGGCAAAAAACGTGCAGTTCCTGGTGCACTGCGTGCGCCGCCTGCCCGTGGTCAACCTCGCCGACGCCGCGAGCGGAACCATCTATCTGCGTCTCGAGCGCGGCAAACCCGCATGGGTAGATCCCGCGACGCTGGCCACTGCACTCGATGATCCCGAAATCCGCGCCGGCATCGAAGCCGTGGCGCCACAGGTCATCGACAACGGCGCGCCGCCGGTGACGGCGCGTACCTTGCAGGACATGATCGGCATGGAGCGCATCCACACGCTGGGCCGCTGGGGCGGGACGACTACGGCGCGCTGATTTGTAACTCTTTCTTGCCGATGCGCCGTTCGTAACATCCCCTTACAAAATCGCGCTGCGGCCGACACCGCGAACCTGCGCCAGCCCCTACCATGCAGTTGTGACCGGCAACAAAGAGTCACGACAGAAATAATCCATCATGCAGGGGCAACCAGGAGAAACACCATGAAATTTCTGACCGGTGCAGTGATCTCAGCCGTGCTGCTGGCGGCCGCTCCGGCCTACGCCGATCGTGGCGACGGTTACGGACATGGCCGCGGCCACGACCGGCATCATTGGAAACATGCGCACAAGTATAAGCACCACGGGTATAAGCACCACGGCTATTACCACCATCCGCCACATCGCGTCGTGCGCCGCGAAGTGCATCACTACTACCAGTCCTACCGGCCGGCGCCGGTGTACTACGCACCGTCCGCCCCCGTAGGCATCAGCGTGGTGCTGCCGAGCATCTTCATCCCGTTCGACTAGCACCTGCAGCGGCCGCCTCACCGGCGGCCGCTGCCCTCATCGGGCCGGCCCTGTGCCTGCGCACGGAACCCCCTTACAATTGCAGGCATCCCTGAATCCACGGAACCTGCAATGGACGGCAGCGCAGACCTGAGCCTCACCCTTCCCGCCGCCGGCGGGCGCCTGGAGCGCTACCAGCTCCGCGGCCCCGCGCAGTTTGTCACCGCGACCGAACCGTCTCAATTCACCCGCGTCGCCTACTCGGCCGCCCACGTCGTCGCTGACCCGCTGATGGCCGGCAACCCGTGGCTGGACTGCACCGTGGACTGGGACGCCACCATCGCCTACCGCCGCCATTTGTGGAGCCTGGGCATGGGTGTGGCCGAAGCCATGGACACCGCACAGCGCGGCATGGGCATGGACTGGAAGGCCTCGTTCGAACTGATCCGCCGTTCGGTGGATGCCGCGAAGGACATCTCCGGCGCATTGCTTGCTTCGGGCTGCGGCACCGACCAGCTCGCACCCGCAGCCGCGCGCAACCTCGACGACGTGATCCGTGCCTACGAAGAACAGATGGCCGCGATCGAAGGCTGCGGCGGCAAGCTGATCGTGATGGCCAGCCGCGCGCTGGCGCGCATTGCGAAAAGCCCGGCCGATTACGAAAAAGTCTACGACCGCATCCTGCGCCAGGCACGCGAACCCGTGATCATCCACTGGCTGGGCGATGCCTTCGACCCGGCACTCAAAGGCTACTGGGGCAACGATGACCCCAGACCCGCGGTCGACACCGCGCTCGGCATCATCGCCGCGCATCCGGACAAGGTCGACGGCATCAAGATCTCCCTGCTCGACGACAGCATCGAAACCGCGATGCGCCGGCGCCTGCCGGCCAAGGTGCGCATGTACACCGGGGATGATTTCAATTTCGCACCGCTGATCGCCGGCGACGGTGAGGGCACGCTGCCCAACCACCAGCACAGCGACGCCCTGCTCGGCATTTTCGACGCCATCGCGCCTGCAGCCAGCGCCGCGCTGCTCGCCCTCGCGCAGGGCGATCAAAAACAATTCGACGCCATCCTCGCCCCCACCGTGCCGCTGTCACGCCACATCTTCAAGGCGCCGACCTGGTATTACAAGACCGGCGTCACCTTCATGGCGTGGCTCAACGGCCACCAGTCGCACTTCACCATGGTCGGCGGCCAGCAGAGCGCGCGCTCAC
>JBFKCU010000073.1:0-9532 GCA_041620115.1 Burkholderiales bacterium
GTCCTTGCCGGCGAACGTCAGCATCGTCAGCGGCTGCACATGGCCGGCACGCACCGCATCCTCACCGATATAAACACCCAGCACGCCGGGTGCCTTGCGCGCCGCATCGGTGTTGATCGACACGATATTGGCATGGGCATGGTCCGCGCGCAGGAACGCAGCATGCGCCTGCTTGGGCAGACTCCAGTCCGCGGCGTAACAGCCCTCGCCCTTGATCAGGCGCAGGTCTTCGAGGCGCGACAGACGCGCGCCGCCGACGTCAAACAGGTGCTGGTGTTCGTGATGGTCCATAAGCATTCTCGAGCTCCGCATGCTGGACATCACAGCGGGACGCTCGCTCCCCGGTTGGATTAGGATTAGCGTTCTAGCATAACCCAAAACTGCGGGCAAAATCCTGCTGTTGTATTGCGCCGGACACCACCGTCACGCACAATGCAGCGATCGCAGTCCATATCGTAAAAACAAGAAGCCGGCTCATGAAAAAAGATACCCTGCTGACCCATGTCGGCCGCGACCCCGCGCAAACCCATGGCACCGTAAACATGCCGGTGTATCGCACGTCCACCGTCGTTTTCCCGGATCTTGAGTCCTACGAGACCCGTGATCCCGACGACTTCAAAAGCATGCGTTACGGCATTCATGGCACGCCGACAACATTCGCCTTCGAAGACGCCGTTGCCCAGATGGAGGGCGGGCATCATGCCGTCGCCGTGCCCTCGGGCCTGGCAGCCATCACCGCCGCACTGAGCGCTTTTCTCAAGCACGGCGACCATCTGCTGATGACCGACAGTACCTATGCGCCGACGCGCATCTTCTGCGAGCACCAACTGCGCCGCAACGGCATCGAGGTCGAGTATTACGACCCGTTGATCGGCGCCGGCATTGAGAAGCTGCTGAAAGCCAACACCAAGGCCGTATTCTGCGAAGCGCCCGGTTCGCTGACTTTCGAAATGCAGGACATTCCGGCGATTGCCGCGGCAGCGCATGCCCGCGGCATTCCGCTGCTCGCCGACACTACCTGGGGTACGCCATATTTTTTCCGCTCGTTTGAACGCGGCGTCGACGTGTCGATACACGCAGCCACCAAATACATTGTCGGCCATTCCGACGTCATGATGGGCGTCATCGTGACCAATGAAAAATGCTGGCTGCCGGTACGGCGGGCAGTCGCCGAATTCGGCTTCTGCGTCAGCCCCGATGACTGTTACATGGCGCTGCGCGGTTTTCGCACCATCGGGGTGCGCATGAAGCAGCAGATGGCCAACGCCCTGGCGGTGGCGCGCTGGCTGGCCGCGCGGCCCGAAGTGCAGCGCGTGCTTTATCCGGCGCTGGAGAACGATCCCGGCCACGCGATCTGGAAACGCGATTTTGACGGCGCAGCGTCGCTGTTTGGCGTCATTTTGCGCACGAACGACCGCACCAGGGTCACCGCCTTCGTTAATGCGCTTAAACTGTTCGGCATCGGTTCGAGCTGGGGTGGCTATGAAAGCCTGGTCACCGCACCGCATCCGGAAAAAATGCGCACGGCAACAAGGTGGAATCCGGGCGGTGCGACCGTAAGGCTGCATATCGGCCTGGAAGACCCCATTGACCTTGTGGCTGATCTCGAACAGGCCCTCGCCCGCTTGCGCTGAACGGCCGGCCCGATACCGACCGCCGAAGCGCAATCAGTTAAACTCCGGCCAAGGAGGCTGGTGATGGAAATCGGTGTTGAAGATCGCGGGCAGGCGCTGGTGCTGAGGGTCCACGGTCGCATCGATCACCTTAACGCGGCTGCCTTTCACAATGCGCTGACGCCGCATCTCGAGCACTGTTGTGCCGACGGCGTACCGATCCTGCTGGATCTCTCCGGCCTCGAATACATCAGCAGCGCCGGGCTGCGCATATTCATGATCGTGGCAAAACAGGCGCACGCGCGCGGCGGGCGCATCGCAGTGGCAGAGATGCAGCCCCTGGTGCGTGAAATCTTTGAAATCAGCCACTTCCACCTGGTTTATGAAATTTTTTCGTCGACGGCCGAGGCGCTCGCGGCCATCGGCAACACCACAACAACATCCGCCTGAGCCATCGACCACTGCATGCAAGTTCGCTTCTGGGGAACAAGGGGTTCGCTGCCGTCGCCACTGACGGCGGCAGACATACGCGCAAAACTGGCCGCGGCGCTGATGGCCGCGCGGGGACAGCGGCTCGATACCGCTGAGGCCGTCGATGGGTTTGTCGCAAGCCTGCCTTTCAGCATCAGCGGGACTTTCGGCGGCGATTCCTCGTGCGTGGAACTGATCGACGGCGGCGATCATCATGTGCTGTGCGATCTGGGATCCGGCGCGCGGCGGTACGGCGTCGAGATGCTGCGACGTCACGGCCCCGACCAGCCGCAGACCTATCACGTGTTCATGTCGCACCTGCACTGGGATCACATCATGGGTTTCCCGATGTTTCCCCCGGCATACGTGCCCGGCAACCGCATCATCATCCACGGCTGCCATGCGGAACTGGCGACCGCCTTCCGCCGCCAGCACGGAGCGCCGTCATTTCCGGTCGAATTTGATCAGCTGCAGGCGCAGGTCGAGTTTGTCGTACTGGAGCCGGACCGGAAAACCGAGATTGCCGGATACCGGATCACGCCGATGCTGCAACGCCATGGCGGCGACTCCTATGGCTACCGCTTTGAGAAGAACGGCAAGTGCGTGGTTTATTCCACCGATTCCGAGCACCGCACCGAACAAACTGAAGAAGCCGAGAAATTCGCGCACTTTTTCCACGATGCCGATCTGGTCATTTTTGACGCCATGTATTCGCTGGCGGAAGCCGCGTCGGTCAAGGAAGACTGGGGCCACTCGAGCAACGTGATCGGCGTCGAGTTGTGTCAGATGGCAAAAGCCAAACGGCTGTGCCTGTTTCACCATGAGCCCACTTACACCGATGAGCAGATTGAGGACGTGCTGCGAAAAACGCGCCGGCTCGAGGCGATCACGCGTGCTGAAAGCCCCCTGGAAATCATGACCGCGTACGATGGACTGGTGGTGACGCTCTGATGCGTGCGCCCCGCCCGGCGCGAGCGGTCATGCAGGTGCGGCGATGGCCGGCGTCGCTCGCCGGTTTCAGCACACTGATCATATTGCTGATCTTGCAGGCGGTGTCCACGCCGGCGCATCTGACACTGCAACTGGCATTGTTCGACGCCTACCAGGCCCTGTGGCCGCGTGAACGACAAAGCGGGCCCGCAGTCATCGTTGCAATTGACGAAGCCAGCCTCGCCCGCTACGGCCAATGGCCTTGGCCGCGGGACGAGCTCGCCCGCCTTGTCAACCGGATTGCCGAGAAGAAGCCTGCCGCGATCGGCCTTGATCTGCTGTTTCCGGAGCAGGATCGCTATTCAAGGCGTCAGGGTTCCGGCGCATCCGATAATGATCGGCTCTTTGCCGACGCGTTGCAGAACGCGCGTGCCGTGCTGGCGGTTGCCGGCACCGACGGCAAGAGCGTGAATGGCCGGGGCCCGTTTGCGCCGGTGGCCGTCCGCGGTACGGATCCGGTGCCCCACCTGCGCGGCTACCGCAGTGTCGTGCGCAGCACACCGGTCGTGGACCGCGCGGCTGCCGGCCATGGCGCCATCAGCACCGATACACAGGGTGGCATCGTGCGCAGCCTGCCCGTGGCTTCCCTGATCGAAAACGCCATCGTGCCGACACTGGCACTGGAAATGATCCGTGTCGCCGCGGGCGAACCGGCCATACGCATACACGCAACCGAGCGGGGCATCGTTACGGTAGGGACCGGTGACGTTGCGGTGCCGACCGCGCGCGATGGCCACGCCCGCATCTATTTCAGCCCTCATGATCCCTCGCGCTTCGTATCCGCGCGCGAAGTCATGGGCAACCGTGTCGATGATGCACTGCTGCAGGGCAAGCTGGTGATCATTGCGCTGACCGGGCTGGCGCTGGTGGATTATCCGGCGACACCGCTGGATGCGCGCGTGCCCGGCTCCGAAATCCATGCGCAGATGCTCGAGAACATCTATGACGGCCAATACCTGGCGCGGCCGCAATGGGGGCGCGGCGCCGAACTGGCGGCGCTCGCCCTGATCGGATTGTTGATGGTGGTGGTCATACCCCGGGCCCGCCCGACCCTGGCATTGAGCAGCGCGGCACTGCTGATTGCGCTCGTGGTCATGACCGGAGGCGTGGCTTTCCGTGCGCACGGTCTGCTGCTGGACGTCGCGGCTCCGGCAGTCGGGCTCGCGCTCGTGTTCACCGCGGCGCTGGGCAGCACTTTGATCGAACTGGAACGCCAGCGCCGCTGGCTGCGTACCTCGCTGCAGGCCGAGCGCGAAGCCGCAGCGCGCGTGACCGGCGAGCTCGAAGCCGCGCAACGCGTGCAAACCGGGCTGCTGCCGGAAGCAAAATCACTCACCGACAACGAACCGCGTTGTGATATCGCCGCAATGATGGCACCGGCGCGCGTGGTCGGCGGGGATCTTTACGATTTTTTCAAGCCCGCACCGGATCGCCTGACGTTCCTGGTCGGCGACGTATCGGGCAAGGGACTGCCGGCCAGCCTGTTCATGGCCGTGAGCAAGGCGCTGTGCAAAAGTGCAGCGCTGCGCGGGGGTGATGCGATGGGCAGCGCGCTGACGGCAGCCAACCTCGAAATCGCGCGCGACAATCCGGAACAGATGTTCGTCACCGTACTGCTGTGCAGTCTGGATCTAGACAGCGGCCGGCTGGACTATGCCAATGCGGGGCACGAGGCGCCCGTGCTGATGCGCGCCGGTGGCGGCATTGGCCGGCTCGACGCGGCCGGCGGCCCGCCGGTGTGCATGATTGAAGCTTACGCTTACGCGGGAGCCAGCCACATGCTCAACCCGGGCGACACCGTATTTCTGTATACCGACGGCGTCAGCGAGGCCATGGATACGGATGGCCGCTTGTACGGACGCCGGCGACTGTACGGGCTGCTCGAAGGGCTGGGACCGGAAAAATCCTGCGCGGAAATCATCGCCGCGGTTGAGCACGACCTGCAGGCCTTCGGCGCCGTTGAAGAGCGTGCTGATGACATCACGATGCTGGCACTGCGCTGGCGCGGACCGGCAGCCCGCAGCTGATCAGCGGATATTGATCTCGACGCGCCGGTTGCGCGGCTCCGGCACCTCATCCGCCGTTGCCACCAACGGCTCGCGTTCACCACGGCCGGCCACGGTAATCGAGCGCTCCGGCACGCCGCGCCTGATCAGGTCGGCACGCACGCGCTCCGTGCGCTGCAGCGACAGGCGGTCATTGTATTCCAGGGCGCCGACGCGGTCGGTATGTCCGATTACTGCAATATCCGCCGCAGATCGCCTGCTGAGCTCCAGAAATATGGATTCAATAATCTGGCGCGATTCCGGCGTGTATTCGTCGCGGCCTTCGAGGAAATACAGCGTATACGAAACCGGTTTCGGTGGCAGCGCCTTGATCGTGCTGCCAAATATGCGCTGGACCTCGGCAGGATTGCTGCTCCCGACCACCGGCGCGTTTGCGCCGGTGGCTGTAGCAGAAGCGTAGGCGCGGTCGATGACGGTTTCACCCTGCGCGGATTTCACGCTGACGGCACCCACCCTGCCGCCTGCATCAGGAACAAGAATAACCGTCGTCTTCGGTTGCAGCGGTGGTGGTGGCAGTGGCGATTCCTGCAGCAGGTATGCCGCCGCTGCTACTGCCAGGATTACGACTATGGTGCCGAGTTCGTTCAGCCGCATGCTAATGCCTAGACATCACTCGGTGACCTTGACGTGGAACTCCGTGCCGCGGGCGCCGAGCACGGTGGCCGGCGTGATGACCCGGACCGCCTCCGGCGACTGCTTCGCCAGCTTGCCCGACACCATCGACAGCGTGCCGCGGCGCAACCCAGCGTCGAACTGTCCCTGGTGCGTTGTCGAATTGAAGGCGTAGCGCTCGAGCACCAGTACGCTGTTCGGCCCGGCCGACAGCAGCGTATTGTCAGTCATTGTGATACCGACCGAGCCGTTCGCACCGGTGCGCAGGATATCGGATTGCAGGACACGAGTACCCGGCGTTGCCGCCAGACTTTGGCCACCACGCTCTATGGTCACCGATCCATTGGCCACTTTGATCTGGCCTGCGTCATCAGCCGCCATCGAAGAAAACGCAAACAGCGACGCAACAACCACAAAAACGGATTTCAAGACTCTGAATATCATGGCTTGCCCCTCAACAAGAATACACTGCCGGCCCGGCTATCAACTTCGACAGCAGGGTGATTATAATGCTGTGACACTGTAAATGCCTGCCACGCCGCGGGCCCAGTCGCAGCCCATGTCCAATCCGCCCCTGCACCGTTTTCCTGCCATGTTGGAGGCCTTCGACGCCGTCCGGGAGCAGCTTGCACTCAGCGTTGCCACTTTAAACTGGAATCCCGATGACATACACCGCTGCACGTTGATTCTGGAGGAATTGTTCACCAATTCCGTGAAATATGGCACGTCGGGCGGGCCGGACAACCATGTTTATCTGCGCATCGAGCCGGCGGCAGACCGGTCCATTGCCCTGACCTATGAAGATCGTGCGCCCGAACATAACCCGTTTGCCAGGATATCGATCGAGCATACGAACCCCAATCTGGACCACCGCCGTATCGGCGGACTCGGCGTTCCGCTGATCGTTCAGTTCACCGAGCAGGCGCGCCACACGGCACTGCCGGTGGGCAATCGCATCACGCTGGTATTTCGGCCGCGTTAATGCCGCTGCGTGCGGCGCGACGACGCACAATGCTCCAAAATATTCAATAAACCAATCGATAGGAGGAAAAGTGATACGCAAGCTCAGAACCGAACGCGACAACCAGCAGTGGATGCTCGACCTGGCGCTGAACATGCGCGGGCGCGTGCAGAATTTCGAGCGCGACGACATCGAGGTGCCTGCCGGCAAACGCGCGCGTAACTACCGCATGCTGCCCAAGGTCTGGCGCGAGGCCGGCGAACGCCACGAACGACTGGCCAAACTGGCTCAGGCCCGTGGCGCCAATGCCAGCGCAACGTATCACTACGACCATGCGATCGAAGCCTACCGCATGGCACAGCATCCGATTTACTTTGACAACCATCCGGTGAAGAAACGGCTTTACCGGAAGCTCAATGAAATGGTGGACCGGCGGATTCAAACCGCGGACTATCCGATCGAACGGGTCGAGGTGCCTTTCGACGACGGCACCACCATTTCCTGCCTGCTGCATCTGCTCCCGGACCGGCGCAAGGCACCGGTAGTGATCTATGTGCCGGGCATGGACCAGACCAAGGAAGTATTCCCCAAGGCTTACCACAACATCGGACTCGCCCGCGGCTTCCACGTGCTGGCGATGGACGGTCCCGGTCAGGGCAATTCGAACCTGCAGAAGATACGCGCAGTGAAGGACAACTATGAGCGCGCCGGTGCCGCGGTCATCAGCTACCTGCGCAAACGCCCCGAGGTTGACAAGAACAAAATCGCCATTTACGGCATCAGCATGGGCAGCTACTGGTCGCTGCGGCTGTCGAGCTACGACCACCGTGCCGCGGTGGTCGTGAGTTCGGTCGCCTGCTTCAATCCGAACAATACGATCTTCACGCAGTCCTCACCGCGCTTCAAGCAGATGTTCATGTATATGGCCGGTTACGAGGATGAAGAGCGCTTTGACGAAGAAGTCGCCAGGGGTATGACCGTTCGCGGCTATCTCGACAAGATCAAATGCCCGACGCTGCTCGTGACCGGGGAGTTCGACCCGCTGTGCCCGCTGGAGGATGCGATCGAGGCCTATGAGGACCTCAAGGTGCCGAAGGAAATGTGGGTGTTCGAGAACCAGTACCATCCGCTGTGGAGCATCAACAACCTCGGTGGCATGGATTGCCACGATTACGTGTTCGACTGGCTGCAGGCCTTCTTCTCCGGCAAGCGCAAGCCGACCAAGCGCGGGAACATCTCGTATATCAAGGAACACGGCGACGGCCCCTGGTCCGACTGCGACTGGACGCCGCCGGTGAAGCGCGGACAGGCTTACTTCTGAGCGACGCTTTGCAGTTCTTTACAAAGAAAAGGCGCGCCGCGGCGCGCCTTTTTGCTGCCGCCGATCCGTGCGGCTAGCGCAGTTCGGCCACGGCATGCGCGATGCGCCGTGCCGCCTCGGTCAGATTTTCGAGAGAGCTCGCGATCGAAATCCTCATGTATGGGCTCAGCCCGTAGGCTTCCCCCTGCACCACCGCCACGCCCGCGTGTTCGAGCAGGTAAACCACCACGTCCACTTCCTTCTCGAGCACCGTGCCGTCCGGCGTCCTGCGCCCGAGCAGGCCGGCGCAGCGCGGAAAAAGGTAAAACGCGCCCTGCGGCTTGTCGCAGGTGAGGCCCGGCACCCCGCGCAGGAGTTCGAGCATGCAGTCACGCCGCTCTTGGAACGCCGCGGCGCGTTCCGCGAGGAACTCCTGCGGCCCGTTCAGCGCCTCCACCGCCGCCCACTGGCTCAGCGAGTTCACCCCGGCCGTGCTCTGTGACTGGATCTTGACCATGGCCCGGATCAGTTCCAGTGGCCCAGCGGCATACCCCAGGCGGAATCCGGTCATGGCGTAGGCCTTGGACACGCCATTGACCGTCAGCGTGCGTTCCGCCATATCCGGCGCCACCTGCGCCATGGTGCAGAACTCGACACCGTCGAATCGCAGATGCTCATAGATGTCGTCGGACAACACCCAGACCTTCGGATGACGCCGCAGCACCTCGGCGAGCGCCAGCAGTTCCTCGCGGCTGTATATCGCGCCGCTGGGATTGCCGGGCGAATTCAGCAGCAGCCATTTGGTGCGCGGCGTGATTGCCGCTTCCAGTTGCTGGGGCGTGAGCTTGAATCCGCGGTCGATGCCGCAGGTCACCACCACCGGTGTGCCGTCCGCGACCAGCGTCATGTCCAGGTAGGAAATCCAGTACGGCGCCGGGATGATCACTTCGTCGCCGCGGTTCAATGTCGCCTGCAGCGCGCTGTAAAGAATCTGCTTGCTGCCGGTGCCAGCCATGATCTGCTCGGCGGAATAGTCCAGCCCGTTCTCGCGCAGGAACTTGTTGCGCACTGCTTCGCGCAGCGGCGCGATGCCGTTGATCGGCGTATAGCGCGTCTCGTTGCGATCCATCGCCGCAATCACGGCGCGTTTCACGTGGGCCGGGGTCTCGAAATCGGGTTCACCGATCATCAGACCGATCACGTCGCGGCCGGCCGCGCGAAGGTCCCTCACCTTCTGTGCGGCGACGTTGCTAGGCGAGAGCTTGATGCGCGACAGGCGCTGCGAAAATTCAATCATGCCCCGGGCTCACTGCGGCTGTATGCCGATTTTCTTGAACAGCGGTATCCATTTTTCCCGCTCCGCCCGGATATGCGCGGCAAACTCTGCGGGCGTGCTGCCGATCGCTTCGATGCCAAGGCCGAACATCTTGTCCTTGATTTCGGGTATCGAGATGGCCTTGACCGTCTCCTGCTGCAGACGCGCTATGAGCGCGGACGGCGTCCCGGCGCGCACTGCAAA
>JBFKCU010000074.1:0-9511 GCA_041620115.1 Burkholderiales bacterium
CGGCGCAGGCCGTTCCCGTTCACGGAACCGCTTGCGGTGCGCTTTCCGGTTTCAGCAGATGTCCAGCAACTCCGCCAGATTCTTCCACAGAATCTTTTCCTTCTCATCAGCGCTGAGCGACTCGCGGTTTTCCAGCCAGGTCACCGGCGAAGGATGCCAGGGCACGAAGGGCCAGTCGCTGCCCATCACCACGCGGTCGGCGCCCACCTGGTCGATCAGGAACCGCAGCGCGGTTTCATCCCCGGTGACGGTGTCGTAATAGAGCTGCTTCTGGTACGCGCTCGGCGGCCTGGGCGTGCTGCGCGTTGCCGGCCGGTCGTGCCAGTTGCGGTCGAGCCGCCCCATCGCGTAACAGGCCGGACCGCCGCCGTGGGCGATGCAGATTTTCAGGTCCGGACATTTTTCGAGCACGCCGCCGCAGATCAGCACTGCGGTGACGATGGCATCGTCGAGGATCACGCCGAGGCTGTTGTTGAGCCCGTGGCGCTTGATGCGCTGCTGCAGAAAGTTGTTGCGCGGCTGCGGGTGATAGAACAGCACCGCACCAAGCTGCTCGGCCGCCTTGAAGAACGGCAGGAACCGCGGCTCGTCCCACTGCTCGGCGTTGACCTGCGTGTCGAGCGACGCGCCCTTGAGGCCCAGTGTGGTCACCGCACGCTCAAGCTCGGCGATCGCCAGCCCCGTGTCCTGCACCGGCAGCGTCGCAAACCCGGCCAGCCGCCCGTTGCCCTGGCGCACCTTGGAACCGAGTTCGTCGTTGAAGTCGCGCGCCAGGGCGAGCCCCTGCTCCGGCGGCAGGTGATAGCCGACGAAGGGCGTGTGGATGGAAAGCACCTGCACATCGACCTTCAGCGCGTCCATGTCCCGGATGCGCTCCTCGACCGTGTAGCGCAGCTTGGGCGACGAGAACTCGGTGCGCTGCCCGCAGGCAAGCATGGTGCCGAAGTTCTCGCCCGGCTCGTGCTTGAAACCGTGCCAGTCCTGTTTCGCTTCTATGGCGCGCCACATGGAATCGGGAACGATGTGGGCGTGGATGTCGATTGTTTTCAAGGCTGTGCCTCCGCGGGACAATGGAAAATTCCGCGGCACTGTAGCACGCCACTGCGCTTATGCAGCGCAGGCTGCGGGTGATTGCGGGACCGGTCGCCGTCGATATAATGTGCTCCTGCAGTTGCCCGGGGAGGCTCCAGAGGAGTGCGGGGCCGAGGCATCCTGCATTGACGAATGGCGTGACAAAACGCCAACGGGTCCGCCCTGATCATGCTGAGCGAAAGCAACGCAGCCTTCATCCAGCGCCACACGTCCATGAGCGTGGGCGCGCGCGACGCCCGCAACCGGCCGGTGGTCGGTCGCGCGCTGGGTTGCCGCGTTTCCGCGGACCGTCGCCTGATCACGATCTATCTGAGTGCGAGCCGCGCCGCCGCCCTGCTCGATTGCCTGCGGCAGACCAAAGTGATCGCGCTGGCCGTCACCCGCCCGAGCACGGTCGAGTCGCAGCAGTTCAAGGGCGACGTCATCGCTATCCGGCCGCTGACCGCGGAGGACCGGACCGCGATCGCGGAGTACCGCGATTCGTTCGTCGCCGAACTCGGCGTGATCGGTTACCGCGCGGAGTTAGCGCGCGGGATCATCGCCGGCGATGACGACGCCGTCGCCGTCGAGTTCGAGCCGACGGCGATGTTCGACCAGACGCCCGGCCCCAGGGCCGGCACGCGCATGGGCGCGCCGGCGTGAGCCTGACGCTGGAGAAGATCCGCCGCTGTTTCGAAGGCGCGATCCCGGCGCAGATCGCGACCTGCGCGGCCGACGGCACGCCCAATGTCGCCTACCTGTCGCAGGTGCATTACGTCGACAGCATGCATGTGGCGCTGTCATTCCAGTTTTTCAGCAAGACCCGCGAAAATGTCATCGCGAACCCCTACGCGATGGCGCAGGTCATCGATCCGGACACCGGAGAGCATTACCGGCTGACCCTGCAGTACCTGCGCACCGAAACCGAAGGGCCGCTGTTTCAATACATGAAAGCCCGCCTCGCGGGTGTGGCCTCGCACACCGGCATGAGCAAGGTGTTCGTGCTGCGCGGTGCCGACGTGTACCGCGTGCTCGACCTGCAATGCAGTGCGGCGGACGCAGCCGGAACGGTTGCCGAACCGGTCAGCATGCTGCCCGCGCTGCGCGCCTGCTCGAGCCGCCTCGCCGCCTGCGCGGATCTGGGTACGCTGCTGGATGAACTGATGACGGTACTCGCTGAACATTTCGGCATCGAACACGCCATGGTGCTGATGCTCGATGCGGCAAGCAGGCATCTGTATACCGTCGCCAGTCTCGGCTACGCGAATTCGGGCGTGGGTTCGGAAATTCCGCTGGGTGCCGGCGTGATCGGCGTCTGCGCCCAGGAGCACAGTCCGATCCGCATCGGTTACATGACCAGCGACTACGCGTACACGCGCCAGCGCCCGGGCGACGGTGAGGTCCGCGAAATCCCGTTCCCGGGACTGACGGCACCGCGCAGCCAGCTCGCGGTGCCCATTACCGGCGGCACCCGCCTGCTGGGCGTGATCTATGTCGAAAGCGAACAGGACCTGCGTTTCACCTACGAGCATGAGGATGCGTTCGTTGCACTCGCGGGCCAGCTCGGTTTCGCCATGCAGTTGCTGGAACAGTCGGCCGAGCGCAACGAGATCGAGCACGCCGCAGCACCGCCCGGACGTGCGAGCGGCGACACCATCGTCGTGCGCCGCTACACAGCCGACAACAGCGTGTTCATCGACGGCGACTACCTGATCAAGGGCGTGGCCGGTGCGATCCTGTGGAAACTGCTGTCCGACCACGCGCAGGGCCGCAGCGAATTCACCAACCGCGAACTGCGCCTCGATGCCGCACTGCCCTTGCCCGACATCAGCGACAACCTCGAGGCGCGGCTGATTCTGCTGCACCGGCGGCTGCAGGAACGCTGTCCGTACCTGCGCCTCGAGAAAACCGGGCGCGGCCGCTTCCGCCTGGTGGTCGACCGACCGCTCAGGCTCGATGCCGTAAGCTAGGCCGCGCGCTTACGCGGCCACCGCCATGCCCGCGGCTACCCGTCGACCGAGCAGGCGCTGCGCCGCTGCGGCAATGGCTTCGGCCTGGGGCGTGAACGCCTGTTCCAGCGGGTAGCTCGACGGCGCCGGCACGTCGGGGCTGGTAAGACGCAGCACCGGCTCGCGCAGCGCGTCGAACGCCTGCTCCGCCAGCAGCGCCGCGACTTCGGCACCGACGCCGCACATGCGACCGGCCTCGTGCACGACCACGACGCGGCCGGTTTTGCGCGCAGTGGCGAGGATCGCCGCCTCGTCCATCGGCTTCAGCGATCTGAGGTCAAGCACGTCGGCCGCGATGTTCTGCTTAGCCAGCAGGTCGGCGGCAATCTCGCAGGCGCGCACGCTCTTGCCGTAGGAAATCAGCGACACGTCGCCACCCTCGCGGCGAATCGCCGCGCGGCCCAGCGGCACCACATGCTCACCGGCCGGCACCGGGCCGGGTTCATAGAGCAGCGACATGTCGGTGAAAAAGATCACCGGATTGTCGTCGCGGATCGCCGCCTTGAGCAGGCCCTTGGCATCGGCCACGGTGGAGGGCATCACGACCTTCAACCCGGGGCTGTGCACGAACCATGCTTCGAGGTTGTGATTGTGTTGCGCACCGACCGTCCAGCCGGTGCCGGTCATGGCGATGGCGACCAGCGGAAACGAGAACTGCCCGCCGGAGACGTAGCGCAGCTTGCCGGCGCTGTTGACGATCTCGTCCATCGCCAGCGTCATGAACGGCGCAAACAGGAAATCCACTACGGGCCGCACGCCCATCGCCGCCGCGCCCACGGCCGCGCCGGCGATGATGCCTTCCGCCAGCGGGGTGTTGCGCACGCGGCGCGTGCCGAATTCATCAACCAGGACCCGGCGCTTGGTCGCCACGCCCTCGCCGAACATCATCACGGCGGGATTGCGCCGCATTTCTTCCGCCACGGCCTGGCCGATGGCTTCGTCGAGTGTAATGCTGTGCATGTTTTCCATCTCTCTAGGCATAGACTTCAGTCAACAGTTCGGTGGCTGCGGGATAAGGTGCGGCGCTGGCCGTGGCCCACGCGTCATCAATCACCCGGGCGACGCGCGCGCGCAGGGTCTGCAGCGCCGCCGCGTCGGGCTTGAGCTTCGTCACCAGTTCGTCGATGGGATCGCGCGCGCGCCAGCCGGCAAGCTCTTCCTTGTCCACATAACCCTGGTCGTCGGGTTCGTAGTGCCCGCGCTGGCGATAGGTATAGGTCTCGAGAAAATACGGCTGGCCGGTGGTGCGGATATGCGCGATGCCGGCCTGCGTGGCGCGATACACGGCCTCGACATCGTTGCCGTACACCGTCGCACTGGCAACCTGGTGGGACTCGGCCCACTGGCTGATGTGATTCACCGGCATGGTCTCGCGCCGATGCACGAACGCCTGCCACTGGTTGTTCTCGCACACATACAGGATCGGCAGCTTCCATTGCACAGCAAGGTTGAGTGATTCATGGAACGAGCCTTCGCAGGCCGCCCCGTCGCCGAAAAACACGGCAGCGATGCTGTCGCGCTGCTGCATGCTGAGCGCGAGACCGACGCCCGCCGCCAGCGAGAGTTCCGCACCGACGATGGTCGACGTGAGCACGACACCCAGTTCCTTCGCCGAGATATGCAATGAACCGCTCTTGCCCTTGCAGTAACCGGTGGCCTTGCCCAGCACTTCGCCATACAGCCGCGCCGGATCGGCACCGCGTGCGAGCAGGTGCCCGGCACTGCGGTGATTAGTGAGAATCAGGTCGTTCCCGCCGAGCGCGGCAATCACGCCCACGGCGGCAGCCTCCTGCCCGACTGCCGTGCAGGTGCCCGCGGCCTTCCCCGCCGCCTGCATCGCCGCGGCCTTCTCTTCATAAGCGCGGATCAGCAGCATGGTTTCGAGCATCGCGTAGAGCGCGACATCGTTTCTGATCATGTTCGACATCATGTTCATGGTCATCACACCTCAGCGGGCGGCCGCGCGCGCGGGCAGGTTTTTCGGGAAAAACTCGATGTACGGGGTTGCTACCTTGGTGCCGGGCGGCGCATACGCGGGCGCGGCCATGCCCTTCGCCCCGAGGCTGCGGATGTAGTGGTACACCGCGCGCAGGTCCGCATCACTCATGTCACGCAACGAGAACCACGGCATCGGCGGGCGCATTTCCGAGCGCGCGCGCTTCAACCAGCCGTCTTCCGACATGGATTGCACGACGAGGCGCAGGTTGGCCGGATAGGTGGTGCCCCACGGTCCGCTGAATCCGACATTGCTGCCCGTCAGCCACGCGGCCTCCGGCACCTTGCCGTTCGATTCGGGATAGTTGACGGTGTGGCAGTCGTTGCAGCCGCTGGTGGCGACAATGTAGCGGCCGCGCGCCAGCACGTTGGGATCGGTCTTGGGATTCGCCAGCGCCGGGATCGCGGTTACGCTTGCCAGGCCGAGGGCAAGCAGGGTGTAGGCTATTCGCATGATTCGCTCCTGAATTGATCAAACTGGGAGCAGATCGTAAGCCGACGCCGTCTGGCCGTTTGCTAAATGTTGCCTAACGCAATCCTAAAAGAACCTTAAACGCGCGACCGGGGCTATCCCGGCCTTGATGCGCGGTCAGAGGCTGAAGACCAGCGGTGCGAGCAGCACCATCACGCCGAAAATCACCCCGATGGCGATGATGTTGATCCAGAACCCGGCGCGCACCATGTCCCCGAGTTGCAGCTGGTCATAGGAAAACACAATCGCATTGGGCGGCGTGGCCACCGGCATCATGAAGGCCATGGATGCACCCAGCGCCACCGGTACCGCCAGCAGTCGCGGATCAATCGCCAGGCCAACAGCGACTGCGCCGAGGATGGGCAGGAAGGTTGCGGTCGAAGCCGTGTTCGACGTGATTTCGGTCAGGTAGACAATGGCCGCAGTGACGATGAACACCAGCATCCAGGTGCTGACCTCCAGCCCCGACACCTGCGTGCCGATCCATCCGGCAAGACCAGTCTCCTTGAACGCAAAGGCGAGTGCGAGGCCGCCGCCAAAAAGCAGCAACACGCCCCAGGGTATGCCGCGCGCTGATTCCCAGTCGAGGACGAACCGGCTTTGCGCGCGCGAGACCGGCCAGGCAAACAGGATCAGCGCGGCAATGAGCGCGATCGACGTGTCGGAAATCGCCAGTCCGGTCCACGCGGCGAGTGGCTCGCGCAGGATCCACCCCAGCGCCGCCGACACGAACACGATTGCGACGGCGCGCTCGCCCGTCGACATGGCGCCCAGTGCCGCAAGTTCGCTCCTGATCAGGTCACCCGCGTCGCCGATTTTCAGATCGCGCACCGGAAAAATCACCCGCGTCAGCATGAACCAGGTCACCGGCAGCATGACAAGCACCACCGGCAGGCCGATTTTCATCCACGTGAAGAAATCGATCTGGATCTTATGGCTGCTCTGCAGGTAGCTCGCGAGCAGCGCATTGGGCGGCGAGCCGATCAGCGTGCCCACACCGCCGATCGATGCCGAATAGGCAATCCCGAGCATCAGGGCGACGCCGAAGTTGCGCACCATCGCACGGTCCGGTGTTTTTTGCGCGACGAACTCGATCACCGACAGGCCCACCGCAAACATCATGATGGTGGCAGCGGTGTTGGAAATCCACATCGACAGGAAGGCCGTAGCCGTCATGAAGCCGACGATGATGCCGCTCGCACTCGTGCCGACGATGCTGATGATCTTCAGCGCAATGCGCCTGTGCAGCCCCCAGCGCTGCATGGCAGCCGCGAGCAGGAATCCGCCGAGAAACAGGAAAATCAGCGGATGGCCGTAATTGGCCGCCACCGGCCCGATCGCTCCGATGCCGAGCAGCGGCATCAGCGGGATCGGCAGCAGCGCGGTGGCCGGGATCGGCACCGCCTCACCGATCCACCACACGACCATCCACGAGGCAAGCGCCACCAGGCGCCACGCTTCCGGCGTCATGCCCTCCGGCGCCGGCAGCATCAGCAGCATTGCGGTGAGCGCGGGGCCGGCGAATAGCGCAATCAGGCGCTTGGCCGGCAACGGCTGTGCAGACCGGGGTTCTTTCCCGTCACCCGGCGCCGGATGCGCCGCTACTGCTGAATCCTGATCGACTGGCTTGTTGTTGGTCATGGCGTTTTTTCCGGCCGCGTCGCGGCGATCCCGGTGTTGATCTGCAAGGCTGTCGGCCCAACCACCTTACGCGGATGCCTGCGCATCGACAAGCCGGCCGGTCCTCAACGCTACGGCGCTTTTTGCCGGCGCACCGTATACTGCTCGCCATTTCAACCCCGGGGGCTTTATGAAGTCTGCATTTACTGTTGCACTGGCTGTGGCCACTGTCACCGTTGCAGCCGGCGCCACCGCGCAGTTATTCGACGTGGCGGCCATGGAAAAGTGGGATAAGGTCGAGATTGTCCACTATGAAGTGGTGGGCGAGTTCCGCAAGAAGCAGGTGCAGATCCCCCCGACCGACGCCGATCTTTACGCCGACGTCACCGAGCGCGTGGTAATCAACTTCGACTGGAATAAGCGCAAGAAGATGCTCGTCGGCACGCCGCGGATCCGCAACGAACCGGGCACGACGGCCAATATCGTCGGCATCGACAAGAAATGCCGCAAGGGCAAGATCAACGGGCCGTACGAGCATTTCGATGTGGATTCAGTACGCCAGCCGAAGTCCGGCGAGCACCTGGAACTGGTCGGCCGGCGCATCCACCCGGAAACCCTGGTCGCCGAGCAGTGCGGCTCGTCGCTGCGGCTCTACAAGGGCGCGGTGAAACCGGTGATCGAGAGCATCGTCGCGATCGATCCGAATATGCTGGCCATGGCAAAAATGATGCCCCCGGGCGGGCCGTTCACCTTGTCCGCCGACGGCAAATCGGTCTCGATGAAGGCACAGAACAGCGACTGGGTCTGGACTTACACGCCGACAGCGAAGTAGGCGGCACTATGCGGCACAGCGGTCGCGCGGTGATGCGCGACCGCCCTTTTGCTTCTCCCCCGCCGTTGCGCTAAATTGTCCGTGACCTTCTGCGTGGAGTAGCGCCTCGTGACAAATTCAGTTACAGCATCCGTCAGCGCCCGCCTGCTGTTTGCAGCAGGGTTGCTGCTGATCACCGGCCGGGCGCTCGCCCATCACTTCATGGACGACGCGCGACCGCAAACCTTTCTGCAGGGATTGCTCTCGGGCCTCGGCCATCCGCTGATCGGCATGGACCATGCGGCATTCATCGTCGCCGCGGGCTTTCTGCTCGCACTGGTACCCCGCGGCGTTTGGGGGCTCTTCGCGCTGATCATTGGCAGCCTGCTTGGCGCAGCGCTGCACCTGCACGGTGCTGCCCTGCCCGGTGGTGAAATCGGCGTGGCGCTGTCGGTACTGCTGCTCGGCGGCCTGGTGCTGGCGCGCCGCCGGATCCCTCTCGCGTGGCTCGTTGGTGGACTCGCGCTCGCGGGCGTGTTTCACGGACATGCCTACGCCGAAACCATATTCGGCGCGGAAACCATGCCGCTGCTGGCGTATCTCATCGGGTTTTCCGTCATCCAGTTCGGGATCGCGGCAGCGGCGGCGCTGATTCACCGGCAGGTCCACACCACCCGGGAGCACTGGACCGGCCCTGTGTCGGCGGCGCTGGGCGCAACGGTGACCACAATCGGCACCGTATTCCTGGCGATCAACTTGGTGAGTTGACGCACCATGAGCGGACACGACCACCACGATCACGATCATCCTCACGATGATGACCACCTGAGCGAGCACGAGCGCCCGCTCTCCGGCCCGGCGCTGCGCGTCAAGGCGCTGGAGTCGCTGCTGGTCGACAAGGGGCTGATCGATTCGAAAACAGTCGACGGCATCATCGAAACGTTTGAAACGAAAATCGGGCCGCGCAACGGCGCGCGCGTCGTGGCGCGGGCGTGGACCGACCCCGAGTACAAGAAACGTCTGCTGACCGATTCGCGTGCCGCCATCGCGGAGTTCGGTTTTTACGGCTACGGCGAGGACATGGTGGTGGTCGAAAACACGCCGAAGGTGCGCAACATGGTGGTGTGCACGCTGTGTTCCTGTTACCCGTGGTCGGTGCTCGGCCTGCCGCCGGTGTGGTACAAGTCGGCACCGTATCGCGCACGCGCCGTAATCGATCCGCGCGGCATACTCGCCGAACTCGGTGCGGCACCGCCGGATGATGTCGAGGTGCGCGTGTGGGATTCAACCGCCGAATTGCGTTACATGGTGTTGCCGGAGAGGCCCGCCGGCACCGAGGGCTGGAGCGAAGAAGCGCTCGCAGCCATCGTCACGCGGGACGCGATGATCGGTGTCGCCGTGGTGACCGTGCCTGAAGCAAAGCGATGAACGGCGTGCATGACATGGGCGGCATGCACGGCATGGGGCCGGTCGAAATCGAGCCCGACGAGCCGGTGTTCCATGCGGACTGGGAGAAGCGCGTGTTCGCGACCC
>JBFKCU010000075.1:0-9446 GCA_041620115.1 Burkholderiales bacterium
ACGGACGCAAGATCGGAGCCCGTGGCCTTGACGAACAGCACGCCGTTTTCCTTGAGGGAGGTGTTGCCGCCCCCGTACAGCACCAGCGACCGGTCGCTGCCGATCAGGCGCGAGGTATATGCGCGCAACGCCAGCGTCGAATCGCAGCGCTGTGCCGCGCCATCCTGCCAGAGACTGGTCAAACCCGTGTTCGCTGTTTCATTGTCGGGTCATTATAATTTGCCGCCATGGAACCGCCCCGTGAATTCATCGTGCGTGCCGCATCGTGGCGTGATGATATGGCCGCATTGAAGTCGATTCGTCACCGGGTTTTTGTCCTTGAACAACAGGTTCCCGAAGCACTGGAATGGGATGATGCCGATCCTGTATGCCTGCATGCGCTGGCGCTGGATGGGCGGGGCAATCCGGTGGCGACCGGTCGCCTGCTGCCCGATGGCCATATCGGGCGCATGGCGGTCGCGCCGGAATGGCGGCGGCGTGGCGTGGGCAGCGCCATACTGGAATTTCTGATCGCTGGCGCGCGCCGGCAGCGAATGGCAGCGGTGCATCTCAATGCCCAGACCCATGCGCTCGGTTTTTACGCGCGGCACGATTTCGAAGTCCACGGGGACGAGTTCATGGATGCCGGCATACCTCACCGGAAAATGACGCTCAGACTGTAGGGGTGGTTGCGAATGCCGTGACGTGCAGGCGGAATGCGCGCGCCAGTTCACCCAGCGGGGCGCCCTGTGCGCCAAAGCGTTTTTCGTGGACGAATACGTCGCCATCGGTGTTGACCAGCAATACGGTGGACGTCCGCGTGCCGTAGTGTTCGCCGGTGATGAAAGGTGGCGACAGTTCGCGTTCACGCTGACGGCTGATCCCGGTATCGGGCAGCTGAGATTCCGCGACCGGCGTGCGGTCGGCAAGCAGCGTGAACAGCACCGCGCTGATGGCATCGGGGTCATCCAGCGGGCGTGTTGCCTCGACGCTGGCGATGCCTTGCCGGACCTTGGGCCAGGGTGTGTCCAGCAGGTGGTTGCTCAGACCATGGACGCCCGGCGTGATCGGCATGATGGCGTCGCCGCGGTTGGAACAAAAACCCAGGGTATTCAGGTCCCCGGCGATCAGGCTGAACGGATTGTATTCGTCGGCATTCGCCGAAATCGTGCGGAAGTAGTCGCCGGCAGCGGCAGTGCCGGTGAGAAAACCGCTGACGAGTTCACCGCGGGAGCGGGGTGCCGGCGCCCCCGGCTGCCCGGCCCGGTAATTGGTGATTGCAGCAAAACGGCCATTGCGGTGTATGCCCATCCAGGTGCCGCCTTTTTCCAGGTCGCGACCCGCGTAAACCTCGGGATGTTCGTCCCAGAATCCGGCGGGGGCGGCAGGACGACTGTAGTGCTCGTCCCGGTTGGCCGCCACCACCAGCGGGAAATGACGATGGGCGCGGAAACTGAAGAGGATCAGGCACATGACTGGAACTGAATCCTATTCGACAAAACATTCCGTGTGCCGGGCGCTTCCGGCCTGCAGTGCCGCGGCAATTCCGGACGCGGCAACGGCTTCGGCCAGAGCCCATTCGAATTGGGCCTCATCGGCCACGTGTTCGTAGATTTCCATCCACAGTTGCGGCTCATTGCGTTTGGTCAGCACGCGGCCCTGTATTCCGCTGCTGGCCAGCACCGCTGCCAGCAGACTCTTCACCGCCGCCGCAGCGGCAATGGTCTGGCCGGCATCAACGCGGTAGTAAATGTAATAGGACCAGGCCATGATCAATCCACTTTGTAAGGCAGGGTAACCGGCTCGATCAGGGGGCCCTGCGGCGCGCCCAGATGATAGGGGGAACTGCGCGCATGCGCCGTTTGCATTACCGCCAGCACATCGTAATGTCCGGCTTCGTTGGCCGCCGCCGAGACGACCATGCCGCTCGCCTGATCACCGAGCGCGTCGCAATACAATTTGCCACCGGCCGTTGCGGGGGCGTCGATGCGGGCACGATACATGCGTTGTTTGAGCCGACCCAGATAATGGGTGCGGGCGACGATTTCCTGTCCGGGATAACAGCCTTTGGTGTAGCTCAATCCGCCGATCAGGTCGAGATTGACCATCTGCGCGACGAATTCTTCCTGGGTCGGCGGCGTGATAAAGGGAATGCCGGCGGCGATGTCGAGCGCGGTCCACGCGTTTGCGTCAACTGCAGCAACGGCGCGTTCGCGCGGCAGGATGACCAGATAGCGCTGCACCGGTATCGCGATGACCGTGATGCCGTCGTGGCTCGACAATTCATGCAGGCGCGCGGGGGCCGTGCCACCCAGCGCGGCAATGTGGTGCGCGGCATCTGGTCCGGCGATGCCGATGCAGGCTTGCGCCGGCGTGAGGTCTTCCGCTTTGACTTTGGCGCGCAGGATGTACATCGTCAGGCGCTTGCGTATCGGTTCGGCGAGGGAGGCGGGCAGCATCATGGTGTAACCCGCCGCGTCATGCCACAGCAGAAACGTGGCCAATAACCGGCCCTTGGGCGTACAGTAGCCCCCGTAGGTGCTGGCGCCGGATTTGAGCGCGAGCAGGTCGCAGGTCAGCTGTCCATGGAGAAAACTCCGGGCGTCCGCGCCGGAAAAGCGCAGCAACGAAAATTCGGCAAGCAGGGTGGTGGTCACGTCAGCAGGGCGTCGGCAAGGGCGTAATCAAATAACGGTGCGATCATAACGCCCTTGCGGGCGTATGTAAAATAAATCAATAAAAACAATGCGTTATGTTTCACCGGGCGGATTTGCAATTCGCCGGGGATTCGGCTGGAATGGACGCGATGATGCGCCCGCATTTACCGATCTTGGAACTGCAACCGACACGCCGGCTCGCGGTGTGGCTGGCGGGTGTACATCTGGTCGCGATGTCCGTTCTGTTCGTGCTCCCGCTCGCGCCCTGGATCCAGTGGTGCGGTGTCGTCGTGCTGTTGGTCAGCGCGACGCTGACGGTGATGCACTACGCAATGCGCCGCGGGCGCAATGCAGTGACCGCGCTGGCGTTCGTCGATCGCGCGTTGCTGCGCGCACGCACACGCAATGGCGTTTGGCATCCAGGTCGGGTGCTCGGCACCAGTACGGTGGGGGCCGCGCTTGCGGTGCTCAATCTCCGCCTCGATGACCGGCGGACGGTTCATGTGGTGATTCCCGCCGACAGCCTGGCGGCAGAGGATTTTCGCCGCCTGCGCGTCTGGTTGCGCTGGGGGCCGCAACAGGCGACAGACGACACGGCAGTGTATTGATACGGATTTTCCGATGAGCACGCGGACCGGACACATGAAAAGACATTACCTGCGGCTCGCGGTGGCGTGCTGCAGCGCGTTACTTGGTATCGGTAATGCACACGCTGCGCAAGCGCCGCTGACGCTCGTCAATCCCTATCCTGCGACCGGCGCGGCGGACATCGCGGGCACCACCGTCATGAGCAAGGCTTTGCGGGCGATGCAGACCTATGCCAACCCGTCGACCACGGATGCGCTGGTGCAGCATCTGCGGCGGATGCTGGTCGCGGGGTTGGAAACCGATGTGCTTGTCCGGCGTAATTCGCGCGGTGGCGGCGAGGCTGCAGCGCAATCGCTCGCGACCACGGCAGAGCCACAACTGCTGTTTGCGGGATCGGGGCTGACCGCGGATTCGGCGCTGCACGCGATCGGCGCACTCAAACCGCTGGCCTTCGTGGCGCAGGTGCCGCTGGTGCTGGTGAGCTACCACGAGCGCGGAGCAGGCGGTGTTGCCGAACTGCTGCAGCGATCGCGTCGCCGGCCGCTGCAGATCGGTACGCCGGGTGAACGCAGTGCCGGCCAGACGCTGGTTGCACAGATGCAGGCCTACTGGCCGCAAGGCCTGGCGCCGGTGGCTTACAACGGCGGCAACGGCGCGTTACGCGGCGTGCTCGCGCGTCAGGTACCGCTGGCGCTGGCACCGCTGCCGGCGGCCTTGCCTTATGCCTCAAACGGGAAATTGCGCATCCTGGCGCTGGCCGCCGGGGCAAGGCATGTGTTGCTCCCGACAGTGCCGACCTTTGCCGAGGCCGGACTGTCGCAAGCCACCGCATCCGGATGGCACGCGCTGTTCGCGTCCCCGGCGCTGCCCGCGGCGGCATCCACGCGATGGCAATCGATTTTGGCGGCTGCACTGCGGACGGACGATGCACGCCAGTCCTGGGCGACACTGGGCTACACCGCAGAGTTCGGCGACGCCGCGAGAGTGCAGGCCGCGCTGCGGGAGCAGGAGCGGCAGGGCCTCGAGGAGGACAGCGCGACCGTCAGGCGTCAGCGTCCGGATTCTTCCGGCGGTTTTACGGCGCTGAACATTCTCAGCAGGGTCAGGTCGTAGACGATTTTCAGCGCACCGCAGATCACCAGCGGCCAGCCGAATCCGCTGACCGTCAGCAATGCGCCGGCCAGCGTCGGACTCAGGGCACTGGCGAGGCTGCGCGGCACTGCCGTCA
The DNA here is from genome assembly GCA_041620115.1 of Burkholderiales bacterium. GTDB lineage: Bacteria > Pseudomonadota > Gammaproteobacteria > Burkholderiales > SG8-41. Next base: position 4,453 of record JBFKCU010000075.1, read on the forward strand.
CGCTGGCTGCGGCGGGGCGCTCACCGGGTGACACCACCGCCATCACGTAAGACGTGCGTGCCGGCACATCCATTGACGACAGTGCGCTGCGCAGGAACAGAAACAGCAGGGCCAGCTCCAGCGTAGGCATGAACGGGACGAGGATCAGGAACACGTTTGCGGGCAGGTGGGTGAACACCATGGTGTTGATCAGGCCGAAGCGCGCAGCGATGCGTGCGGCGGCAAGATGGGAGAACGCGGTCAGCAGTCCGGTCCAGAAAAAAATCGTGCCGGCCGCGGCCACCGACAGATCGAAGCGCTGGAACAGCCACAGCGCCAGCAGTGACTGCACGGCAAATCCGCCGGCAAACGCGTCGACACTGAACAGGGCCGCCAGCGTGTAGACGATACGCCGCGACTTACCCAGCGCGACCGGCTGTTCATCACGCCTGGATTCCAGCGCGGGCGACAGCCGCAGATAAAGCACGAAACCCGCCGCACCTATGAGCGCGTAGAGCACGAACATCGCTTGTATCGCCGCAAACAGGGTGTAACTGCCGCGTGCCGCGACCAGGTCGGGCAGCCCGGCGGCCTGTGCGCCGAGTGCAGCCACCAGCGCACCGATCAGGCTGTAGCGCGCGAATAACGCGGTGCGTGATTTTGCCGTTGTCGCCCGTGTCAGCAGCGTCTGCTCCAGCGGCGAGAACAGGGTCACGTCGTTGGCTGCGGGGTTGAGCGTGCCGACCGCAGCCACCACCAGCAGCGGCCAGAACTGCGTCAGCGCCGGCACTGCGAGCCCCGTGGCGATCATCAACACACTGGCGAGCAACAGCAGATGGCGGGTCGAATGGCGGTGGGCGATCAAACCGACCCCCAGGGTCATCAAGCCGGAACCGAGCAGCGTGGCGGTCACGAGCAGGCCGATTTCCCACGCGGTGTAGCCGAGCAAGGTCAGGTAATACGGCAGCAGCAGGCTGACAAAACCGTCGGCGAAAGCGCGCAGGGCGCGGGCACCGAGGACGGTGCCCGCATCGGGCAGAGTGCCGGGTGGCAGCAGCAGATCACGAAGTGGAATCATTGAGTGTGACGGAGAGTAGCAGGAAACCCCGGCGCACTGGCACGGGAATGACCAATGCGGCTGCGCTATACTCGCCGCTCCCTTGAACTGCTACCGCGCGGAGGCATCATGATTGATCTGTATAGCTGGGCCACACCGAATGGTCATAAAGTCCATATCATGCTGGAGGAGACCGGGCTGCCGTACCGCGTCCACGGCATCAACATCCGCACCGGCGACCAGTTCAAGCCCGAGTTCCTCAAGATCAGCCCGAATAACCGCATCCCGGCGATGGTGGATCCCGATGGTCCCGACGGCGTGCCGATTTCGCTGTTCGAGTCCGGCGCGATTCTGCTTTATCTGGCGTCCAAGACCGGCACATTTCTGCCGGCTGACCTGACCCTGCGCTGGCACTGTGTGCAGTGGCTGATGTGGCAGATGGGCGGCGTCGGGCCGATGTTCGGCCAGGCCAATCATTTCCGCCGTTATGCCAAAGACAAGATCACCTATGCGATCGAGCGCTATACCAACGAAGCCAACCGGCTGACCCATGTGCTCGACAAGCAGCTGGCGAATTCGCGCTATGTCTCCTGCAATGAATACACCATTGCCGACATGGCGATATTCCCGTGGATGCGCAATGCCGAGAGCCGCGGCATCGACATGAACGAATATCCGAACGCCAAACGCTGGTTTGATGCCATTAACGCGCGGCCCGCCGTGCAACGCGCGCTGCAGGTGCTGTCCAGCGAATCGAACAGCAATCCGGTCGATGACAAGGCGCGCGAGGTCATGTTCGGCAAGACGCAGTTCCAGAAACGCTGATCACCGAGCCGGGCACCGCCAATTTGACCTCCGAAAAACGCAATGTCGCGCTGTTGTGTGCGACGCAGGCGCTGCTGTTCACCAACAACACCATCCTGATTGCCATCAACGGTCTGGCCGGATATGCGCTGGCCGCAGACAAGTCCCTGGCGACCGTCCCGGTGACCGCGTACGTGATCGGTGCTGCGCTGACGACGCTGCCGGTGTCGCATCTGATGCGGCGGGTCGGGCGGGTCAACGGTTTCACCATCGGCACGCTGATCGGTATCATCGGGGCGCTGATCTGCGGTTATGCCGTGCACAGCCAGAATTTCTGGATGTTGTGCGTGGGTACCCTGGTCATGGGCATCTATAACGCTTCGGGCCAGTACTACCGTTTTGCCGCCGCTGACGTAGCCAGCCCGGACTTCAAGAGCAAAGCCATCTCGCTGGTCATGGCCGGCGGACTGGTGGGGGGGGTGCTGGGCCCGCAGACCAGCAAATTCACCAAGGACCTGTTGCCGGGGGAGTTCCTCGGCAGCTACCTGACGCTGATCGGGTTTTGCGTGATTGCGCTGGCGCTGCAGCGCATGATGAGTATTCCGCGCCTGACTGCGGCCGAGCAGAAGGAGCACGGCCGGCCGCTGAGCGAAATCGCCCGTCAGCCGGCTTTTCGGGTGGCCGTCCTGTCGGGCATGGTGGGCTACGGCGTCATGAACCTGCTGATGACCGCAACGCCGCTGGCGATGAAATCCTGCGCGCATCCGTTCAGCGATGCCGCCTTCGTGATCCAGTGGCATGTCGTCGCAATGTTTGCACCGTCATTTTTCACCGGCGCGCTGATCAAGCGCTTCGGCGTCCGCAGCATTCTGTTTACCGGCGTATTGCTCAGTCTGGCCTGTGTCGCCATTGCGTTGTCCGGCGTCGATGTCATGCATTTCTGGGTGGCACTGATGCTGATCGGCGTGGGCTGGAATTTCATGTATCTGGGTGGCACCACGCTGCTGACCGAAACGCATACGCCTGCCGAAAAGGCGAAAGTGCAGGGTGCGAACGACATGGCGATATTCATCACCATGGCCATCAGCTCGGCGTCGTCCGGGTGGCTGTTTTCGGCGCGCGGCTGGGAAATCATGAACTACAGCGCCATTCCCTTCCTGGTGCTGACGGGAGCGGCCATTCTGTTGTTCGGCCGCGATTCCCGGCGCGTCGCGGTTTGAGGCGGATTTTTGACGAATTGAGGTAAAATTCAAGCTGTTTGGCAGAGCGGGATGCGCCCATTTCGCTTTGCCTTTGTTTTTTCATAAAAATCAACATGTTCCGTAAGAGGAGTTGTCGATGAACCAGCCCGCGACCAAGGCGCAAGTTACGCCTGCAATGGACAGCCCGGCCTATGTCACCAACGCGAAACTGAAGGCCTGGGTTGCCGAGGTGGCGAAAATGACCAAGCCCGATCGCATCGTCTGGTGTGATGGTTCCAAGGAAGAGTACAACCGCCTGTGCAATGAAATGGTCGCTGCCGGTACGCTGATCCGGCTGAACCAGGAAAAGCGCCCGGGTTGTTTCCTCGCCCGTTCGGATCCGGATGACGTCGCGCGCATGGAAGACCGCACCTTCGTCTGCAGCCGGAACAAGGAAGATGCCGGTCCCAACAACAATTGGATCGCCCCGGAAGAAATGAAGGCGACCATGAGCAAGCTCTACGACGGCTGCATGCGCGGCCGCACCATGTATGTCATTCCCTTCAGCATGGGACCGCTGGGATCGCATATCGCCCACATCGGTGTCGAGCTGACCGATTCGCCGTACGTAGTCGTCAGCATGCGCATCATGACCCGCATCGGCCGCAAAGTCCTCGATGTGCTGGGTGCGGACGGCGCATTCGTGCCCTGCCTGCACTCGGTGGGCATGCCGTTGCAGCCCGGCCAGCGCGACATCCCGTGGCCGAGCAACCGCGAGCACAAGTTCATCACCCACTTCCCGGAAGAGAAGCTGATATGGTCTTTCGGCAGCGGCTACGGCGGCAATGCGCTGCTGGGCAAGAAATGTTTTGCCTTGCGCATCGCCTCGATCATGGGTAAGGAGCAGGGCTGGCTGGCCGAGCACATGCTGATTCTCGGCATCCAGCCGCCGGGCGGCAAGAAGCATTACATTGCGGCGGCTTTCCCCAGCGCCTGCGGCAAGACCAATCTGGCCATGCTGATCCCGCCCAAGGCGCTGGAAGGCTGGAAGGTCACGACCATCGGCGAGGACATCGCCTGGATCAAACCTGGACCCGACGGCCGCCTCTACGCCATCAATCCGGAAAACGGCGCGTTCGGTGTGGCTCCCGGAACCTCGGAAGAAACCAATGCCAACTGTCTGGCCGCGCTGAAGTCCAACACCATTTTCACCAATGTGGCCATGACCGACGACGGCGATGTGTGGTGGGAGGGGCTGACCAAGGTGCCGCCCAAACATCTGACCGACTGGACCGGCAAGTCGTGGACGCCGGAGAGCGGCCGCCTGGCGGCGCATCCCAATTCCCGTTTTACCGTGCACGTGGCGCAGATTCCGTCCATGGATCCGGATTGGGAGAATCCCGCCGGTGTGCCGATCAGCGCCTTCCTGTTCGGCGGCCGTCGCACCACCACCGTGCCACTGGTTACAGAGGCCAAGGACTGGGCGCATGGCGTTTACATGGCGGCAACGATGGCGTCGGAAACCACGGCGGCGATCGTCGGCAAGGTCGGCGTTGTGCGCCGCGATCCGTTCGCGATGCTGCCGTTCTGTGGCTACCACTTCGGCGACTACTTCAAGCACTGGCTGGAAGTCGGCGCCAAGGTCAAAGCGCCGCCGAAGATATTCGCGGTCAACTGGTTCCGCCGCGATTCCAACGGCAAATTCATGTGGCCGGGCTTCGGCGACAACATGCGCGTGCTGAAATGGGTGGTCGAGCGTTGCGACGGGAAGTCGGGTGCGACGGAAACGCCGATCGGCAACATGCCGCGCTATGAGGATATCGATTGGAAAGGCATGAGCGGTTTCAGCCGCGAAACCTTCGATGAACTGGTCAATGTGGACCACGACGCGTGGCGTGCCGAGATCAAGGATCACGACGAACTTTTCGGCAAACTCAAGTCACGCCTGCCGGCAGAGATGACGGCGCAGCGAC
>JBFKCU010000076.1:0-9380 GCA_041620115.1 Burkholderiales bacterium
CCTTTCCGAGCAAGTCATTGCGCATGGTGATCCATTTTCCGCCAGGCGGCCCGACGGATTTCGTCGGCCGTGCGCTGGCGCAGAAACTCAGCGAAAGCTGGAAGCAGCAGATCGTAGTCGAGAACCGGCCGGGCGCCGGCGGCGTCATCGGCATTGAAGCCGTGCTGCGTTCGCCGGCTGACGGTTACACGCTGCTGTTCGGCACGTCGGGTTCACTGGCGCTGGCACCCGCGCTCAACCCGAAGCTCCCCTACAACGTGTTCACGGACCTCGCACCGATCACGCTGGTGGTGATCAATCCGCAGATTCTGGTGGTGCATCCCTCGCTGCCGGTCCACTCGGTGCGCGATCTGATCAAGCTGGCCAAGTCGAAGCCGGGGCAGATCAATTACGCGTCGGTCGGTCCCGGCAGCCCCAATCACATGGGCATGGAGTTGTTGAAATCCATGGCCGGCATCGACATGCTGCATATCCCCTACAAAGGTACCGCCCCCGCCGTCACCGATCTGATTTCGGGCCAGGTCTCACTGCTGTTCAACAGCATGCCTTCCGTGCTGCCGCATGTGAAAACGGGACGCCTCCGGGGCATTGCCGTCGGCAGCGCCAAACGTTCGCCTGCGGCGCCCGACATTCCCACGGTCGCCGAAGCCGGGCTCACCGGTTATCAGTACGTGACCTGGTACGCGATGCTGGCGCCGGCCGCCACGCCGAAAGACATCATCGCGAAAATCAACGCCGATTCCGTGCGGATCCTGTCACAGCCGGAAATGATCGACCGCTTCGCCAGCCAGGGTGCCGAACCGGCGCCGGGTACGCCCGAGGCGCTGGGCCAGTTCATGCGTGCGGAGCACGAAGGCTGGAAAAAAGTGATCAAGAGCGCGAACATCAAACTGGATTGAAGTCCGCACCAAGGCACAGGAACGCGGGCCCTGCACGGAAGCACTTCGGGCAGTGCCCGCGTTGCGCGGGATACACATAACCCGTTGTTTTTATTTACTATTTTTTATATGCTCGAGCAAGCCGCGAGCGGCATTTTCGACCAGGTCGAGCACGTGCTCAAAGCCCGGCTCGCCGCCGTAATAGGGGTCGGGCACTTCACGCAAGGCCGCGCCTTGCGCGAACTCCAGGAAAAGGCGCAACCGGCCGCGCAAAGCCTCCGGGCATAGCGCCAGCAGTTCGCCGCGGTTGGCCTCATCCATCGCCAGCACGTAATCGAAGCGCTCGAAATCCGCAGGGATGACCTGCCGCGCACGCAACGCACTCAAATCGTAGCCGCGACGCGCCGCCGCCGCCTGTGCCCGCGCGTCCGGCGGGCGGCTGATGTGGTAGTCGTGTGTGCCGGCGGAATCGGCTGTCACCCGCTCCGCCAGCCCGTGCTCTGCGGCGAGATGCCTGAATACGCCCTCCGCGGTAGGCGAGCGACAGATGTTGCCCATGCAAACGAACAGCACACGTATGTTCCGCGCCGGTGCGCTCATTTCAGCGTCGTGCATCCATGCGCAACGGACAGGATTCGATGTCGAAATCAGGATCGTCAATGCGCTTGTAAATTTCCGCAAGCGCCTGATCCTCGGTGCGGAAAAAATTCCATTCGCCGATCCTGGCATAAAGCCCGGTGCTCTCCATGACCTGCAGGACCTGCAGTTTCAGCCCGCTGAATGCCATGGTGACGCCGCTGTCCTGGAGGCGTTGCACCAGATGCCGGATGACTTCTTCGCCTGATCCGTCGACTTCATTGATGGCATTGCCGATAACCAGAATGAAGCGCGCCCTGGGCTTGCGTGCGACCTGCTCCAGGACGGCGTCTTCGAAATAAGGCACGTTAGCGAAATACAACGGACCGTCGAAGCGCAAAACAATGATGTGGTCACTGGTCGGCAACTTATGGATGTGTGCATCGCGCAGCGTGCCGTCGGCGTGACGGCTCAGAATGGCCACGCGCGGACTCATGCTGCGGTAAAGATAAAGCACGATGGCCAGTCCCGCGCCCAGCAGAATTCCCGTATCCAGATGGGGCGCGAAACCCAGTGTCGCCACGAAGGTGACCAGCGCCGCAATACCGTCATGCCGATGCGCCTTCCAGGCCATTTTCATCGCGTCGATATTGAGCAGGTTGAAGACAGCGACAATGATGACTGCGGCCAGCACGGATTGCGGCAGGTGATACAGCAGCGACGTCAGTAACAGCAGCGTCACCAGCACGATCAGTCCGGTCACGACCGAGGAGAATCCGGTGACGGCGCCCGCATTCAGGTTGACAGCCGATCGCGAGAAGGATCCGCTGACCGGGAAGCCCTGGCTGAAACTGCCGGCGATATTGGCGAGCCCCTGCCCGATCAGTTCCTGATTGGGATCGATCCTCTGCTTGGTCCTGGTGGCCATCGCCTTGGCAACGGACACGGCTTCCATGAATCCCACCAGCGTGATCACCAGCGCACTGGTCAGCAAGGTTACCAGCATGTCCCAGCTGAATTGAGGCACCGTGATGGAAGGCAATCCGGCGGGTATGCTCCCCACCACCTCGCCGCCGCCGGACAGGATGATTTCGTCATTGGTGATTTTCTTGATGCGCCAGCGATGTCCGTCGGTTCTTAATCCGTCGGGCCGCAGTTGTTCCACATAAAATGCGGAGGATTCACCGGCGCTTTCAGCTGCACGGGCGAACTTGTAACGACGCAGTTCACGCATGCGCAGCCGGTGCTCACGCTCTACCGTCTTGACCTCGGTACGCAGGATATCGATCTCATAACTGATACTCAGCACACGCGGATTACCGGCATCCATTGTCTTGCCGAGTTTTTGCATCTCCGCCGTCTTGGCGGCAATTTCCTGCTGCAGTTCTGCGACCCTGTTGCCCGTATTTACTGCAAATTCAATGGAATTTCGTACCGTGGTGTTCTGAATGTCCGCGAGCTTCGCCACGCGGTCATGCTCGAATCCGGTGGCCCAGCTGACCACCGTGGCCAGGGCGACTGCAATCAGTATTCCCGGCCATCCCGGCCGGTACTTTCGCAGCGCCATGATCAGGGCGAACGCTGACAGGCCCATGATCAGCGTCGGGACGTGCGTGTCCTGAATCTGCTGGAGCACACCCCAGATATCGACCAGAAAGTATTCCGTGCGGCCGATCGAGACCCCCAGGAGCTTGTTGAGCTGGGACAGCGCAATGATGATCGCGGCGCCATTGGTAAATCCCGCAATCACCGGATGCGACAGGAAACTGACAATGGCACCCAGGCGGAACACGCCCATGACCAGCTGCATCACCCCGGCAATCAGCGCGAGCAGAATGGCCAGGGCAATGAATTGGTCGCTGCCCGGCGCTGCAAACTGGGCCAGCGTGGATCCGGTCAGCAGCGACACCATCGCCACCGGCCCGGACGCCAGTTGATGGGACGAGCCCCACATCGCACCAATGAACACCGGCAGGAACGCCGCGTACAGGCCGTAATATGCGGGCAGCCCCGCCAGTTGTGCGTAGGCCATCGATTGCGGCACCAGGACCATGGCCACGGTGACTCCGGCAATCACGTCGGCGCGCAGCGTGGAACGGCTCAGCGGAAACCACCGCAGGAAAGGCAGCAGGCGGTACAACCGGTCGGTCAGCGGATTGCCGCGCCTGCCCCGGCTGCGATTGTCACGGGCCTCAGGCGGCATCGATAAACAGCCGTTGTTTCAATGCGTGCAGCTCATCGCGCAGGCTGGCCGCGCGTTCGAACTCAAGGTTGCGCGCAGCGTCGAGCATTTCCTTTTCGACCCGCTTGATTTCGCGCGTCATTTCCTTGCTCCCCATCGCGTCGTAACGCGCCTGGTTCTGCGCCGCCTTCAGTTCCTGCCGTGCGCTGTCATGATCGTAGGCGCCGTCGATGATGTCCTTGATGCGCTTTTTCACGCCGATCGGCGTGATGCCTTCGGCCAGATTGTGCGCAAGCTGCTTGGCGCGGCGACGTTCGGTTTCCCCGATCGCGCGTTTCATCGATTCGGTCATGCGGTCTGCGTAGAGGATTGCCTTGCCGTTAAGGTGGCGCGCGGCACGGCCGATGGTCTGGATCAGCGAGCGCTCTGAGCGCAGGAACCCTTCCTTGTCCGCGTCGAGGATGGCCACCAGCGACACTTCCGGCAGATCCAGGCCCTCGCGCAGCAGGTTGATGCCGACCAGCACGTCAAACTCGCCCAGGCGCAGGTCGCGGATGATCTCGACGCGTTCCACGGTTTCGATGTCCGAGTGCAGGTAACGCACCTTGATTCCGTTCTCAGCCAGGTAATCGGTCAGGTCTTCGGACATGCGCTTGGTCAGCGTGGTCACCAGCACGCGCTCGCCGACCGCTACACGCGCATTGATTTCCGACAACAGGTCATCGACCTGGCTGGTCGCCGGCCGCACCTCCAATGCGGGATCCACCAGTCCGGTGGGACGCACCACCTGCTCCACCACCTGCCCCTGGTGCTCACGTTCGTATTCGGCCGGTGTCGCCGACACGAACACGACACGGCGCATGAATTTTTCGAACTCGTCAAAACGCAGCGGCCGGTTGTCGAGCGCCGACGGCAGGCGGAAACCGTAATTGACCAGGTTTTCCTTGCGCGCCCGGTCGCCCTTGTACATGCCGCCCACCTGCGGGATGGTCACGTGGCTTTCGTCGATCACCATCAGCGCGTCGCGGGGCAGGTAATCGATCAGGGTCGGCGGCGGTTCCCCTGCCTTGCGGCCGGACAGGTGGCGCGAGTAATTCTCGATGCCCTTGCAGAACCCCATTTCATTGAGCATCTCGAGGTCAAAGCGCGTGCGCTGCTCGATGCGCTGGGCTTCAACCAATTTGTGTTCCTTGACGAAAAAGTCGATGCGTTCGCGCAGTTCGAGCTTGATCGCCTCGATTGCGCGCAAGGTCGTGGCGCGCGGGGTCACGTAGTGGCTGGACGGATACACGGTAAAGCGCGACACCCGCTGCAGGATGTGGCCGGTCAGCGGATCGAATACCTGGATGCTTTCCACCTCATCATCAAACAACGACACCCGCACCGCAGTCTCGGAATTTTCCGCCGGGAAAATATCCAGAATGTCGCCACGCACGCGGAACACGCCGCGCTTGAATTCGATATCGTTGCGCTCGTACTGCATCGACACCAGCCGCTCGATGGCATCGCGCTGCGACAGTTTTTCATTTTCGCGCAGATGCAGAATCATGCCGTGGTAATCCACCGGGTCGCCAATGCCGTAAATCGCGGAAACGGTCGAAACGATAATGGTATCGCGTCGCTCCAGCAGCGCCTTGGTCGCCGACAGCCGCATCTGCTCGATATGCTCATTGATGTTCGAGTCCTTCTCGATGAACAGATCCTTCGAAGGCACATAGGCCTCGGGCTGGTAATAGTCGTAATACGAAACAAAATACTCCACCGCGTTCTCGGGAAAGAACTCGCGCATCTCCGCGTAAAGCTGTGCGGCCAGCGTCTTGTTGGGCGCCATCACCAGCGCCGGGCAGCCCAGGCGCGCGATCACATGCGCCATGGTGTAGGTCTTGCCCGATCCGGTCACCCCCAGCAGCGTCTGGTGCACCAGGCCGTCACGCACTCCTTCCGTCAGCTGCGCAATGGCTACGGGCTGGTCCCCGGCCGGCTCAAACGTCTGGTGCAGGCGGTAGGGGCTATCAGGAAAGGTGACGATCTGTTCCATGGGGTGCGGGCAAAACGCCCATGTTACCGGTTTAGCACGGTCATCGCGACGCGACGGCCGGTGCGACGCAGGGCGCGGCGGTTTGGGTGCAGTGCAAAAGACGGCTAAAATGCCGTTTGCAGCCCCTTTTCAACGACTTTTCTCAACGGTTTAACCCTCCGCCCACCCCATGACCACCTCAGTACTCGAAAAAATTGAAATGGCGCCCAAGGATCCGATCCTGGGCGTGACCGAAGCCTATAACGCCGATCAGAATCCCAAGAAAGTGAATCTGGGTGTGGGTGTTTATACCGACGACAACGGCAAGGTGCCGGTGTTGCAGTGCGTGCGCATCGCCGAGCAGAAGCTGGCCGAGACGGCGATGCCGCGCAATTACCTGCCCATCGACGGTCTGGCCACCTATGACCGCGCCGTGCAGGACACGCTGTTCGGCGCCGACAATCCCGCGCTCAAGGCCGGACGCATCGTCACCGCGCAGACGCTGGGCGGCACCGGCGGACTCAAGGTCGGCGGCGACTTTCTGCGGCGCGTCAATCCGAAAGCGGAAATCTACATCAGTGATCCGAGCTGGGAAAACCACCGCGCGATCTTCGAATACGCCGGCTACACGGTCAAGACCTACCCCTATTACGATCCGGCAACACATGGCCTGAATTTCGACGGCATGCTGGGCGCGCTGGACCAACTGCCCGCGGGCGCCATCGTGCTGCTGCACGCCTGCTGCCATAACCCCACCGGTGTCGACCTGACTGCCGCACAATGGGAAAAAGTCATCGCCGTGGTCAACAAGCGCAACCTCGTGCCCTTCCTCGACATCGCCTACCAGGGTTTTGCCGAAGGGCTGGAAGCCGACGCCGTGACCATCCGCCGCTTCACTGCAGAGTGCCCGGTGGTATTCGTATCGAGCTCGTTCTCGAAATCGCTTTCACTCTACGGCGAGCGCGTCGGCGCCCTGAGCATCGTCACGACAAGCAAGGAAGAAGCCGCGCGTACGCTGAGCCAGTTGAAACGCGTCATTCGCACCAATTACTCCAATCCGCCCACACATGGCGGGCAGGCCGTGGCCATGGTGCTCGGCTCTCCTGAACTGCGCCAGATGTGGGATCAGGAACTGGGGCAGATGCGCGAGCGCATCAAGGTCATGCGCAAACAGCTCGTCGACAAGATCCGCGCCCACCGTGCCGATTTCGACCTGAGCTTCATCGTTGAACAGCGCGGCATGTTTTCCTATTCGGGGCTGACCAAGGAACAGGTGCACCGGCTGCGCGAGGAATATTCGATCTACACCATAGACAGCGGCCGCATCTGCGTCGCAGCGCTGACCTCGAAGAACATCGATTATGTCGCGGATGCCGTCGCCAAGGTGCTGGTCTAGGCCGCGTCCCCGGTAAACAGCGATAGCCGGCCTGCGCGCCGGCTATTTTTTTTGATTCTTCGTGTCGCTCTTGCCGCCGCCGAACAAACCCTCGGCCCAGTTGCCGACCGCGCTGCCCACCGAAGTACCCACGCCCGGCCCTAGGATCGCAGTTCCAACCGCGGCGCCCGCCATCGACGCGGCAGTGGGCAACAGCAGCGGTGAATCCAGCGTGCCGCTGACATTCAGCGGCACGGTTGCGGCCGTGATGGTGCCTGCCTTGACCTGCGCATTGACGCGACCCGACAAGGCCTTGTTCGGCGCGATGGTCACGTTACCATCTGCCGCCAGAGAACCGGATACCACTTTCAGATCGGAGATGCGCTGCGTGCCACGATCCATCGCAAACTGTCCCGACAGGGTGTCAAACCGGGTCTGACCGCTGCTGTCCTTCTTGATCAGACTGGTTGCCGCTTTCTGGATGTCCACGCCATGCAGCACACCATCGCGAATGTCGAAAGGCGTGTCGAGTGTCAACGCATTCTTCAACTGATCGGCGCTGGCTGCATTTGCCGAAAACACCGGTTTGGCCGTCAGCCGGCCGGTAATCCTCGTGTCAGGTGAAAACAGTGGTACCAGGTCGCGCAACTCCAGTCCGTTGACAGCAAAGTCGCCGCGGAGCTGCAATCCTTTCTGCCACGCAATCGTGGTTTTTCCGTTGATCGTGCCGCCATACAGTCTGGCGCGCACTTCACCGAGATTGGCATCGTTGACGGTAGCCACGCCTTTGACCAGCAGTTCATCGAACAGGATCGGCGGCCCCGCCGGCGGCCGCCACCCCTTCGCCTGGACGTCGATATTGAATTTTTCCCCGGCGGGCTTGACGGTGGCCTTGAACTTCCCGTCACGTGCGGTAATGTCGGCGCGCTCCGGCACCCCATTGGCCGCGATGGCCACGCGGGCGTCAAACGGCCCGAAGCTGGCTTTCTGCAACTGCAACAGAGCATCATCGAGGCGGATGGCCTGCACGCGGACCGTGAACGCGGCCGGCTTCGCCTTGGGATCCGTCTTCGTCCAGACCGGAATTTTGTCGAGCGCGCGCTGGTTGATCACCAGGCCTTCGACATTGATGCTGCGGATCACCTTGATATCGGACAGCAGCGACGCCAGATCCGGCGTCACCGAGACCCTGCCGACCCGGATGTCGGCCGTCTTGCCCACTTCGATACCGTCAATGATCACATGCGGCAGTGGCAATCCGGCCAGCCGCAGGCTTTTGAGTTTGACCGGTTCCTTGAGTTTCTCGGCGACGGCCCGCTCGACCTGCGGACGATAATCATCCAGCGAGACAAAAAATGGCACGATCGCCAGCAACAAAACCAGCGCAAAAACAATGAATAGAAGGCGTTTCACGTATTTCATCGATACCCGTCCCTGCGTTGACCGTCATGCGTTCCACGGATAGAATACGCCCCTGTTTGCAGCTGTAACAACCCGTTTTTTCCAGCATTATTCCCCGATAGCTCAGTCGGTAGAGCACCTGACTGTTAATCAGGTTGTCCCTGGTTCGAGCCCAGGTCGGGGAGCCATACGTGCGGTGATGCAAAGGGCCACTCTTCGGAGCGGCCCTTTGCTTTTGCAGCCCCGCATGGCGATACTCACACGGACATGACACCACCGCATTTCCGGCGCTGGCGACATGCTGGATAACACCATCGATGAAATGAATCCGTCCCAGCCCAATAATCCGCTGCACGGCATCACGCTCGAGCAGATACTGACTGAACTGGTCAAAGACATCGGCTGGGAGGCCATGGGGGCCGCCCTGCCCATCCGCTGTTTCACCCACGAACCGAGCATCGGTTCCAGCCTGAAGTTCCTGCGGCGTACGCCCTGGGCCAGAGCCAAAGTGGAGGAACTGTACCTGCAGCAGAAGTGACCCGCCAACCGCAGATGGTGATAATCATCTGGCATACGCATACCAGATTCAGCCGCGCGCAGAAAGGAACCGATGCAAGGCTCTCGCTGTCGAACCTTCGAGCGCGTGCACTTTCATTCTTCGACGCGCTCTTGCAATTGCGCGATCATGACCGCAAGCACGGGGTGTTTAAGGTCCGACCAGAATAAGCACGTTAAACTGGGCCAATACCATGACGAACAGGAGAAAAGAATGAAACGCATACTGGCGATGCTATTTGGGACGCTGCTCGCGTCCACGGCGGCGGCGCAAATGCCCAATCTCGACAGCATCATGAAAGGCATTGAAAGCCTGCCCAAGACCCAGGCCGGCGGCAGCGGCCCTGATGAAAAAACCACCGGGGCCGGCATCAAGGAGGCACTGGCCATAGGTAC
>JBFKCU010000077.1:0-9368 GCA_041620115.1 Burkholderiales bacterium
GTCGGGTAATCGGGCAACGCCGGTGTGCGCTTCGGCCCCACCACGGCGAGCGCGCGCAGCCGGCCCGTGGTGAAAAACGGCCGCGTCGAAATGACACTCGCCACCGTCAGCGCGATGCGCCCGGCGATCACGTCATTGACGCTGGGTGAAGTGCCCTTATACGGCACATGGGTCATTTTCAATCCTGTCATCTGCGAGAACAGTTCCAGCGTCAGGTGCTGCGCCGAGCCCAGCCCCGAGGATGAGAAGAACAATTCGTTCGGCCGCGCCTTCGCAAACTTGATCAGCTCCTGGACGCTTTTTACCGGCACCGACGGATGCACCACCATGACCCCGGGCGACACCACGGCCTGCGTCACCGGCAGCAGATCCTTGCGCGGATCGTATTTGAGCTGCATCAGGCTGGGCGTGATGCTGATACCCGCCGAAGTCATCAGCAGCGTGTAGCCATCCCCGGGTGCAGTGGCGACGAGTTCCGCGGCGATGGTGCCGCCGGCACCGGGCCGGTTGTCGGCCACCACCGTCTGGCCCCACAGTTCATGCAGCTTGGACGCGATGAAGCGCCCGGTGGTATCGACACCGCCGCCGGGGGCCAGCGCGATGATCATGCGGATGGGTTTGGTCGGATAGTTCTGCGCATGGGCGGCACCCGCCGCCCAACCCGCCAGCGCCAGCATCAGAAAAACGCCACGAATTCCTGCGGAAAATCGCTTCATGTTCTCCTCCGGCTCAAGTGGTTTATAGGTTTTGTTGTAGACCGCAGCGAAGCCTATCAAGCGGCCCGCCAGACAACAACCGCAATGTTCGCGGCGTGGACCCGGCCCCCGCCGCCGGGCCACGGCCCGCTCTCACCGCCGACGTGAAATCACAAAATAATGTTTATAATCAACTACTTATAATCTAAGCTCGCGGGCAGGCTGCAGCACACTAATAACCGCGGCTGCGATCCACTGCAGTGGCGAAGGGTTCCCCCGCGACGTAGCGCCGCAGGTTTCCGGCGAAGATCTCCGCAACCACCGCGCCGCGGTTGGCATGGCCGCCACCGATATGCGGCAGCACGAGGATGTTCTCGGTGGTCCAGAAAGGATCCGAGGCCGGCAGCGGCTCCTCGCGGAACACGTCGAGCACGGCGCCCGCGATGGTCTTGTTGTTCACCGCGGCAATGAGGTCGGCATCGACGATCAGCGGACCGCGGCCGAAGTTGAGCAGCCAAGCCGTGGGCTTCATCGCCTGCAACCGCGCGGTGTTGATGAAGTTTTCGGTCTCGGGCGTGACCGGCATCAGCAGCACCACGAAATCCGCCTGGCGCAGCACTTCATCGGTCTGCGCCATGGCATACACCTGCTCCACCTGCGGCACCGGATCGGGCGTGCGCCGCGTGCCGATCACGCGCATCTCGAGTGCCGCGGCCTTGCGTGCGAGTTCCTGCCCGATCGCGCCGAGGCCGAGGATGCCCAGCGTCTGCCCCGCGAGCAGCGTCGACTGGCGCCGCGTCCAGCGGCTCTGCTTCTGGTCGAGCGCGACGGCGGCATAGGGCTTGGTCAGATGGAACAGCGCGCCCAGGATGTTCTCGGACATCGAATGGCGGTGCGAGCCGCGCGCGCAGCACAACACCACGTCGTCGCGCAGGCCCGGCGCATCGACCCAGGATTCCACACCCGCAGTCATCGCCTGGATCCAGCGCAGTTTCGGCATGCGCGGCAGGCAGCCGCCGTGATGCCAGCCGGCCAGCACCTCCACGCGCGGCAGGATGCCCTCGGGCGGCTTGGCATCGCGCTTCACGCCATGCAGCTCGAAATGATCCGCGAGCCCCGCGCGCGCGAGGGTTTGTTCGTACACCTTGAAATCGTCCAGCCACAGCAGACACACGGGTTTGCTCATCAGTTCACTTTCTGTCGGGTTGATACGGAGAATCGCCGCGGATGGCGGCGACGGGGAACGGCTACGACTTCGCGCGCACCACCGGGCTGCGCAGCGTGCCGATGTCCTGCTGGATGATCTCGCACACGTCGCCGTCCTTGAGATCGGGCTCGGTGGCGTCATCGGTGCCCAGCCAGATCACGTCGCCCGGATGCAGCGTCATGTATTTGGTGATCTCGGCGATGTAGTGCTGTGCCGAAAAAATCATCTTGCTTGTATTGTAGCCGGCGACGCGCTTGCCGTTGATGTGGATCTCGACATCGAGGTTCATGGGATCAAGCCCGGTGGCGATGAACGGACCCATGGGCTTCCAGGTGTCGCAGTTCTTCGCGCGCCACAGCGTGCGGTCGGATTTCTGCCAGCTGCGTTCGCTGACGTCGTTGCCCAGCGTGTAGCCGAGGATGCACGACAGCGCATTGTCTTCGGTGAGGTGCTTGGCCGTCTGGCCCACCACCGCGACGAGCTCGCCCTCGAACTGGACGGGGCCCGTGGAATCGGCAGGAATCACGATGGCCTCATTGGTCGCGACCAGCGCGTTGTTGGAGCGGTAACCCACGTCGGCCTTCTCGGGCATTTTCACCGGCAGGCCCTTGCGCTTGGCCGCCCACTCGATGTGCGCGGCATAGTTCAGCCCCGCGCAATAGAAATTGCGCGGCTCGCACGGCGTCAGCACCTTGAGTCCGCCCAGCGCATGAAGATTGCTGGTGATCTTGTAACGGTCAAACGGCGAGCCGTCGAGTTCGGCGACCTGGTCGCCTTCAACAACACCGAAAAATATGCGTTCCTGATAGGCAAAGCGACCGAATTTCATGGTTGTTCCTTCGGGTTACGTAATCTGATTATCGACCTACACAAAATGCATCGTGCTGGCACCGCGAGCCCGACGCAGCGCATGCCACAGGGCTCAATCGCAGCCGCAGGCTGTGGTCGAATCACTGGCTGCACCGCCTGCGGTCCGGTGACCGTCGCGTTTCCACCAATCCAGACCGCCCATGAGTTCTTTGACCCGGAAACCGAGTTTCGTCATGTTCAAAGCGCCTTTGGTTGACGCATTGCAACCGATGCCGTCGCAATAAGTGACGACCAACGCCGTTTTGTCGAGATTTCCGGTGGTATCCGGATTCATGGCCCGGTGCGGGATATTGATCGCGCCCTCGATATGCTCTTTCCGGTAAGCCTCGGGTGAGCGCGTATCGATAACCACGACCTTTTCTCCCGACTCCAGCGCAACCTTCAGATCCCACGCGTCGATCTCGTAGGCCAGTTTGTTCGCATAATGACTGCGTTGTTCTTCCATGGCAGTGTCCTCGCACAGCATGCAACAAATGTCCTGAAACAACCGGCGCTAGAAATGCCGTGACGCCGTGACCGGCTGCACCGCCGGATCCAGTTTCAGTTCCAGCAGTGTATTGGTTTTCAGGCGCGTGCCCAGCGCCTTCAGGTGCGCATCGAGTTCGCGCTCGCTCGCGGCCTGCCGGTGATCCCAGCCGTAGAGCGTCGCCAGCCCCGAGAAGTCGAGCACCGGCGGTTCAATGGTAAAGGACGCCAGCGGTCCGCCGGCCAGCCGCCCGGCTGCCGCGTTCAGCGTAGCGTAGCGCCGGTTGGAGAGAACCACCAGCAGCAGCTTCGTGCCGTGATGCGCGGCGGTCCACAGCGCTTCGGAGGCATACAGCGACGAGCCGTCACCGATCACCGCCACCACCTGGCGCTGGCCCTGCCCCAGCGCGGCGCCCACCGACGCAGCCAGCCCCCAGCCGATGCCGCCGCTGCCGTTGATCAGGTATTCGCCCGCGGCGAGTTCCATCCACTGGCGCACGTCCGAAGTCGACAGCCCCGACTCGTCCACCCAGACGGCCCCGCTAAAATGCGACAACAGCGCGTGGATGGCGCGCGACGGGTGCAGCGACGTCCCCGGCTTCGCCGGCAGCGCAACGGCGGCGCGCGACGAGGCCGGCTTGCGCCGTTTTCCACTCTTGACCAGGGCGTTGATCTGGCGCAGCACTTTGCGCGTATCGCCGATGCACGCGATGTCGAATTCACCGTCTGCCGACAGCACTGCGGGGTCGGTGCCGGTCCAGGCCTTGCGCTGCGGCAGCACGGCCTCGCTGTAGAGCGTGGTGCGCAGGCCGCGGCCGCCGACAAACAACAGCGCGTCATGCGCAGCCAGGCGTTCGGCAATCTGCGTCAGGCTCGGCGGCAGGTAACCGGCATAGGCCGCCGAGCGGCTGGAGACCGGCAGCACGCCGGTGTACGGCGCGGCGTAGACCGGCGCCCCCAGCGCCATCGCCAGTGCTTCGAGTTCTGCGCCGGCCTCGTGCCAGTGCACGTCTTCCGCCGCGATCAGCACGGGCTTCTTCGCACCGGTCAGAAAACGCGTATAGCGTTGCGCGTCCTCAGGCGACAACCCCGACAAGGCCGGCGCGGTGACGGCCGCCGGCCGCGCCGCGGTTTCCTGCTCGAGCAGATCGGAGGGGCAGATCAGCGCGACCGGCGCGTACGGCGGCGTCAGCGCCGCGCGCAGCGCCTGCCGGATGTTGGCGACCGCATCGAAACGCGTGTTGAGTCCGAACACCGCCTTGCACACCGATGCGGCCATCTGTTCCAGCGGCCCCGACAGGATGGGATTAGTGTGCAGGAAACGGCGGTCCTGCGCGCCGACCAGCACCAGCAGCGGCGTGCCGGCAATACCCGCCGTGTAGAGATTGCCCATGCCGTTGCCCAGCCCCGGCGCCACATGCAGGTTGACCACGCCGAGCGTGCGCGTGGCGCGCGCATAGCCGTCGGCCATCGGCACCGCCGCCACTTCGGACAACGCGACGATGTACTTTAGCTTTTTGCGCTGCTCGCAGGCGCGCACCAGCGGAATCTCGGTGGTGCCGGGATTGCCGAAAATGCGGGTGACCCCGTTGCATTCCAGCGTCTGCAGCAGGTATTCGGAGATTTTCATGTGCCGTCGTTGTCAGGTTGCGGCGCACCAGGCCGGCGCCGGCTGTATGTTAATGCCGGATGCCACCCCGGCGCGCCGTATCGGCCAAACAATTTCAACGCGGCGCCTGAAAACGGGCCCGGTGCGCGGGATTCATTGCACCCCCAAACCCGAGTTGCTAAGATGCCCGGCGATCCCGCCGCAACGTCAACGCATTACCTCAACGCATTACCGCCACCAGGAGGAATGACATGAACAAGCTGCTCTCAGCAATTGTCGTCGTTGGGTTGTTTCCCGTCACCGCTTATGCAGCATCGTATCCCGAGCGTCCCGTCAAAGTCGTCGTGCCCTGGGCCGCGGGCGGTGACACTGACAACATCTTTCGTCCCTTTGCGCCGGCGTTGCAGAAACAGCTCGGCCAGACCGTGGTCATCGCCAACGTCGGCGGCGCCTCGGGCACTAAAGGTGCAAAGGAAGCCAAGGAAGCACCGGCGGACGGCTATACACTGTATGTCGCGCACGAATACATCCACTCGACCTATTACACCGGCGTGGCCGATGTGCAGTACAGCGATTTTGATCCGATCTGCATGATCGCCTCGACGCCGTCGGTGCTGACCGCGTCGCCGAAAACACCGTGGAAAGACGCGAAGGAACTGCTTGCTGATGCGAAGGCAAAACCCGGACAGGTCACCGTCGGCGCAACGCTGGCCTCGACCAGCCATTTTTTCCCCGCGCTGATCGAGAAAGCCGCCGGCGTCAAATTCAAATATGTATCGTATGAGGGCCTGGCCCCGCGCATGAACGCGATCCTCGGCGGCCATATCGACCTGACCGACTCGAACCTGACGCAAAAAGGCAAGGTCGACGCCGGCCAGCTTAAGTTCCTCGCCATCGCCACCGAGAAACGGCACCCGGAGATGCCCAACGTGCCGACACTGAAGGAACTGGGCGTGAATGTGGTCTACGACGTCAATCGCGGCTTGCTCGCCCCCAAAGGCACACCCGCTGCAGTGTTGGCCAAACTCGAATCCGCATGCGCGCAAGCGGCCAAGGATCCCGGCTTCGCTGACGCAATGAAGCGGCAAGGCACGAGCGTGCGTTACCTCGACCGCAAAGGTTACGCCAGCTGGCTGAAACAGACCGACGACGAGAACAGGGATATATCGAAGGAACTGGGCCTGCTCAAGCGCTGATCGCCGGGGATGGGGCGCGACAGCATCGCCGGGTTCGTCTGCCTCGCCGCGAGCCTGGGGTTGCTGGCCGCGACAATCGGACTGCCCGGGCCTAACCTGCTGGTACCGGTGGGGCCCGGGTTCTATCCACGCATCATCCTCGGTGTCACTGCCGTGCTGGCGCTGGCGCTGATCATCTCGGACGTCATCAATCACCGGCGCAAAACCGGCACGCCTGCGGCGACGGACGCGGCTGCCACTCCCAATTACGCCCTGGTCGCGGCGACATTCGTAATTTTCATCCTGTATGTCGCCGCGCTGCCCTACGCCGGCTTCCGCCTCTCGACGCTGCTCTTCGTCGCTGCGCTGCAATCCACGCTGAAGCCGCCGCGCAGCCTCAAGCAGGCCGTCATCGTCGCCCTCACCGCGCTGGTGACCACGGCGGTCGTCTACGTCCTGTTCGAAAATTACCTCGCCGTGCTGCTGCCCCGCGGCCGCTGGACGGATTTCTAGGCCCCGATGTACGAACTGCTGCTCGCGGGCATTGTCGACATCGCCCAGGCCAAGTATCTGGTGCCGCTGTTCGTGGGCACGCTGGTGGGTGTCATCGGCGGCTCGCTGCCCGGCGTGACCATCACCATGACCATCATCGTGGTGCTGCCCTTCACGTACGGGCTGGACCCGCTGCAGGGCCTCGCGGCAATGACCGGCGTTTACGTCGGCGGCTCGGCAGGCGGCCTGGTAACCGCCACGTTGCTCGGCATCCCCGGCACACCCTCCGCCATCGCGACCACCTTCGACGGTTTTCCGATGGCGCGCCGGGGCGAGGCCGGCCGTGCGCTGTGGCTGGGCATCTGGGCGTCGTTTTTCGGCGGTCTCATCGGCGGCGTGTTCCTCGTCGCGGCCACCGGCCCGCTGGCGGCATTTGCGCTGCAATTCGGGCCGTGGGAATTCTTCTCCCTGTTCATCTTCGCGCTGTCCATGGTCGCCGGCCTGACCGGCGCATCGATCATCAAGGGGCTGCTTTCGGGCGCGATCGGCCTGGTGGTCACGATCATGGGCAACGATCCGGTGATGGGGGCAAAACGGCTCACCCTGGGCATCGGCTTTCTTGAAGGCGGCATTTCCTTCCTGCCGGTGCTGATCGGCATATTCGCCTTTGCGCAGATCATGACCGACATTGAGAAGCGCCAGGCCGCAGGCGCCGCTGCCGCCGCCGTTGCACGCACGATCAAGCTGACGGTGTCACACCTGAAGGTGGTCGTCGAAATCCTGAAAAAACCGTTCCTGCTGCTGTGGACTTCATTTGTCGGGCTGCTGATCGGCGTACTGCCGGCCATCGGTGGCAGCGCCGCCAGCGTGATGGCCTATGACCAGGCCAAGAAAATCTCCCGCCACCCCGAAAAATTCGGCACGGGCACGCCCGAGGGCATCATCGCGTCGGAATCCTCCAACAACGCCAACGTCGGCGGCTCGCTGGTCACGATCATGGCCTTCGGCATCCCCGGTGATGCCGTCACCGCGGTGATGCTGGGCGCGATGACCATCCACGGCATACAGTCCGGTCCGCTGTTCATGACGCAGCAATCGAAGCTGGCCTACGGCATCTTCGCCGCGTACATCGTGGCCCATGTCCTGATGGTGCTGATCCTCGCGCTGGGCGCGCGTTTCATGCTCGGCATCACCCGGGTGCCGCAATCAATACTGATTCCGGTCGTGCTGGTGCTGTGCACCGTCGGCTCCTATGCGCTCAGCAACGTGATGGGTGACGTCTATGTGCTGCTGCTGTTCGGCATGCTCGGTTACGCGATGGTGAAGTTCGACATCCCCCTGGCCCCGCTGATCCTCGGCGTGATCCTCGGCGACCAGATCGAAATCAACCTGATCCGCGCTATCATGACCGACGCCAATGTGTGGCTGTTCGTGACGCGCCCGATTTCCGGCGTACTGCTCGGCTTGTCGGTCGCTTCGGTCGTCTTCGCGCTGTGGCAGCATCGCCGCCACCGCAAACGCAACCCGAGCGCCGCGGACGACCGCGCGGATTTCTAGCGGTTCCGCATTGCGCTGCGGGCCGTTGCATCGCCGGACATTCGTCGCCCATAGACCAATCCAACTGATAACGGAGCAACTTCCATGCGTGTAGGCATCATCGGCGGCGGCACCATCGCCCGCCTGTTCATCGAACACATCAAACGCGGCGACCTCGGCGCTGCTGAAGTCGTGGTCCTCGCCGGACGCAGTGCGCAATCGCGCGGCAAGGCGCTGGCGGCGGAACACGGCATCGAGTTCGTCACCGACATCGGCGGCCTGATCGCAGCGCGCCCCGATGTCGTGGTCGAGGCTGCAGCGCACGAAGTGGTACGTGATTTCGGTCCGCCGCTGCTGGAACAGGGCGTCGCGTTCATCGTGCTGTCGTGCGGCGCGATGGGCAACGACCAGTTGCGCGCCAGGCTCGAGGCCGCGGCGCAGAAAAGCGGTGCGCTGCTCTACGTGCCCTCGGGCGGCATCGGCGGCCTGGATGCGTTGAAGGCCGCGTGCATTGCCGGTGTCGATGAAGTGACCATCGCCGTGACCAAACCGCCGGCGGCGTGGAAGGGCATCGCCTATGTCGAAAAACTCGGCACCGATCTCGGCGCGTTGCGCGAAGCCTGCGTGCTGTTCGACGGGTCCGCGCGCGAAGGCGTGCCGCACTTTCCAGCCAACGTGAACATCGCCGCCGTGCTGTCGCTGGCCGGCATCGGCTTTGACCGCACCCGGCTCAAAGTCGTCGCCGATCCCGCACTGAAATTCAACACCCATTTCATCGACATCAAGGGCAAGTCCGGCAACATCAGCATCAAGCTGGAGAACGTGCCTGCGCCCGAGAACCCCAAGACGGCGTGGCTCGCCTGCTACAGTGCGCTGGCCGCGCTCAAGCTGGCGACATCACCAATACGATATGGCACCTGAACGGAACCTGATCCATGACCAAAACATTTGATCCTGCGGCACCCGCGAACGAAGCGCTGCGCCAGCGCTATCTCAAGGTCGACACCGCCACCGTCGCCGACGTACTCGACATGATGGGCCATCCCGATTACGGCCTTGCACCGGAGTTCACGCCGTACCCGGCCAACGCCGGCAGCATGGCGGGCTGGGCCTACACCATCGCCGGCGAAATGCGCCCATATGCGGGCTCCGGCGATCCGGACAAGATGAAGGCGCTCGACGGACTGCGTCCGGGCGAGCTCAGCGTGTGGGGCGGCGAGGGCGAAGGGGTTTGTTATTTCGGCGAGCTGCTCGCGCTGGGCATGAAAATGCGCGGCTGCACCGGCGCGCTGATCGACGGCGGCATCCGTGACATCCAC
>JBFKCU010000078.1:0-9262 GCA_041620115.1 Burkholderiales bacterium
ATGGTGCGCTGGTTGACCGTGCGCGCGCCCTGGTCGTCGATGGTGATGGTGATCCGGTCCACGTCTTTGGCGCCGACGCCATGCTTTTCGATGAGGTTCATCACCGCATCGATCGGCGCCTGGATCGGGTAGCCGATGGCCCAGCGCTTGATCGAGGTATTCATGATCTCGTACGTGCGCCCCAGCCCGCTGATCAGTTTCTGCGGGTCTGCGGTGAGGCCGTGGGCATGGAAAAAGCTGCGATCGCCAAAGAAAATGTCTTCGACGGCGGTAAAGCGCATCGACGCCATCAGCGCCGCGGTAACGCCGTTGCGCGCCGGCATGCCGCCGAAATCAAAGGCCTTTTCGATGTGCTCAATGTCGCGCGCCCAGCACGACAGGCCCGACGCCTGCTGCGCCGCGTATGACATCGCATAACGCGCTTGATCCGCGTTCAGTCTCAGCATTGCGGCGGATGCAGCTGCCGCGCCGAAGATATTGCCGAAGCTGTGGGTGGAATGGCCGCGCTCACGGAAGCGCTCGATGCCCAGCGCCTGCGACATGCGCGCACAGATGTCATAGCCCAGCACCATGGCGCGCAGCAAGGCCGTGCCGCCGGCGCGCTCGCGTTCGGCCAGCGCCAGCGCCGCCGGGATGATCCCGCAACCGGGATGCACCAGCGCGAGGTAGTAGGTGTCGTCGGTCTCGTCCGCATGGCCGTGCATGCCGTTGGCGAGCGCGGCGTTGATGGCCGACGTAACGATGTTTGTACCGATCACGGTAGCCTCGGGCACACCACCTTGTGTGGCGATGAATTCAATCGCCCGCCGCCCCGGCAGCAGCTGCGAGCCCGACAGCATCGCGGCGAGGGTGTCGAGCAAATGGTGCTTGGCGCGTTCGGTGACCGCCGCCGGCAATGCGCGGCGCGGTGCGGCAGCCACGTACTTGACGAGCGCACGCGTCAGCGGCGCTATGGCCGCGGGTTTCTTTTTCATGATGCGTTACAGGTTGGTGAAAATCATTCGGGCTGGATGCCCGCGGCCTTGATGACCCTGGCCCACTTCTCTGTTTCAGCGCGGATGTAGGCCGCAAACTCCGTCGGGCTGCTGCCCACGGCTTCCGCGCCGTCGTTATTGAGCCGCTTGCGCACCTCCGGGTTTTGCAGGCCACGAACGACACCCGTGTGCAGCTTGGCAATGATCTCACCCGGCGTGCCGGCCGGCGCGAGCACGCCATACCATTGCACCGCCTCGTAACCGGGCACGCCCGCTTCGGCAATGGTCGGAATGTCATCCGCGCCGGGCGCGCGCTTGGTGCCGGTGACCCCGAGGGCACGCAACCGCCCCGACTTGATGTGCGGCTGGGCCGACAGCATGTTGGGCATCATCACCGGCACATGGCCCGCAACCAGATCGGTCACGCCCGGCCCCGACCCCTTGTACGGCACATGCAGCATTTTCAGTTTGGCCAGCACCAGGAACAGTTCCATCGACAGGTGCGGGCTGGTGCCGACGCCGGCGGAAGCGAAGTTGATCTGCCCCGGACGCGTTTTGGCGAAGGCGATGAAGGCTTTCAAGTCGCGTGACGGCATCGACGGATGGATCACCAGCACGTTGGACAGTGACACCGCCTGCGAGATGGGCGCCAGATCTTTCAGCGCGTCATACGGCACCTTCTTGTACATCGCGGGATTGATCGCCAGCGTGCTGATGCCCATCAGCAGCGTATAGCCGTCAGGTGTGGCACGCGCCACCGCTTCGCCGCCGATCATGGTGCCGGCGCCGGGCCGGTTTTCGACGATGACCTGCTGACCCAGGAACTGCGTCAGTTGCGGCGCAAGGATGCGCGCCGAAATATCGGTGCCGCCCCCCGGTGACGAGGGCACGATCAGGCGCACCGTGCGCGCCGGATAGTTGCTTTGCGCGACCACAGGAAGTGCCGGCAGCATCATTGCCGCCACCACGACGACAATATATAACCTGTTGATTTTATTCATTTTTTTCTTTCATCAGAGATGTGAATACAGCACTTTGCCGGCCACCGGCATGGCTGCAGTAAGGATTTCGCCGCGGTAGGAGTCAACCACGTAGAGCGTCTTGCGGTCGACGCCCCCGTACGCCATGTTGGTCATGCGATTGCCCTTGTTGCGGCTTTGCACGCGCGCCAGCGGTTCGCCCAGCGGGCTGAACAGCCAGACGATGCCGGGCCGCGCATGCGCCGCCGACAGGTTGCCGGCCTCGTCCATCGCCAGTCCGTCGGGTCCGTGGATGCCGGGCAGCAACGCAAACACCCCCGCCTTGGAAATGCCGCCGCCCTTCAACGGGCAATGCCACATGCAGTTGGCGCGCGTCATTGCAACGTACAACACCTTGTCCTGCGGATCGAGCACGATGCCGTTGGGACTGGGGCCGTTGTTGATCAGGCAATCGAGGCGGCCATCGGTGCCGTGGCGATATACGCGGCCGGTGGGATCATGAATGCCCGTCTGGCCCTGGTCGGTGAAATACAGGTCGCCATTGCGCGCAAAGGTCAGGTCGTTGACCCCCTTGAACCCTTCGGACTGGCTGTGCGTCAGGAAATCCTCAACCTTCCCGGTCTTCGGATTCAGCCGCAGAATGCCGCGGCGGTAATCGGCGATGTAGATCGAACCGTCACGATGGATGGCAATGCCGTTGGGCCAGCCGTCGTATTCGGCGGCGACATCGAATTCTCCTTTCGGCGACATCCTGAGGATGCGGCCGTAAGGGATGTCGACCATGTACAGATTGCCATCACGGTCGAATGCCGGGCCTTCAAGAAAACAGTCCAGTTTCGTGCCGGGATGGTTGGCGTCGATCCAGCTCGATGGTGCGCCGCCCTTGCGCAGCCGGTCCGGAACACTGGCAAACACATCGGCTACGATCAGCCGCGGCGGCTCAAAAAAAGACATTGATACACTCCCTTGAAGATACGCTCCGTCAGGTTACTGCGCCACGATGCCCGACGACTTGATGATGCCGGCGTAAATTGCGATTTCATCGCGGACAATTTTCGCGAGGCCCTCAGGACCGCCGACTACCACATCGGCGCCGCGTTTGGCGAAACGCTCGCGAAAATCCGGGCTCTCCACCGCGGCGGCCAGGTCACGGTTGAGCTTCGCAATGACATCCGCCGGCGCGCCCGCGCGTACGAACACACCCATCCAGCCGTCGAGATCGAACTGCGGCAGCGTCTTGCCCACGCCGGGAATGTCCGGCAGCACACCGGCACCGCGCGTGGCCGATATGGCGATGGCGCGCACCCGCTTGCCCTCGATATGCGGCAGCACGCCGACGATGTTGGCAAACATCAGATCCATCTGCCCGCTGAGCAGGTCGATGAACGCCGGCGCCGCCCCTTTGTACGGCACATGGTTCATTTTGATTTTTGCCAGCGCCTGCAGGTGCTCCATGCCGAGATGCTGCAGGTTGCCGATGCCGGCGGACGCGTAATTGAGCTTGCCGGGATTCGACTTCGCCAGCGTGATCAGGTCTTTCACGGAGCGCACCGGCAATGACGGATGCACCACCAGCACCATCGGCGCACCGATGATCTGCGTCACCGGCGCCAGATCCGTGCGCGGGTCGTACGGCAAGTCCTTGCGCAACGTGACGTTCACCGTGATCGGTCCGGAGTTGGCGAGCAGCATGGTGTAACCGTCAGGCGCTGATTTCGCCACCACATCGGCGCCGATGCTGCCGCCGGCGCCGCTGCGATTATCGACCAGCACCTGCTGGCCCCATACCGGTGTGAGCTTCTGCCCGACGGCGCGGGCGATTTCGTCCAGCGGTCCGCCCGGCGGATAGGGCACGACGAAACGCACCGGTTTCGCCGGAAACGATTGTGCCGCCACAGGCAGCGCGGTCGATAAAACGCCGATCAGCAACGCAACGGCTGCATCCTTCAAATGTTTCATGGCCATCCTCCCCGGTTCAGTCCACGCAGTCAGGCATCAAAGATTCGCAGCAATCCAGTCCGCGACATAAGTCGCACCCAGAAAACGGTTGTCACCCTGGCAGTGTTCGGCGCCGCCCTCTTCGGCGGTGAATATCTTGAGGGTCTTCTTCTTCGAACTCACAGCATCGTAGAGCAGTCTGGCATTGGCCACCGGCGAGATGGAGTCATCCTCACCGTGTGTCACCAGGAACGGGCAGGTGATTTTGTTCGCCACACCCTCGAGTTTGTACAGTTCGCATTTCTTCATGGCCGAATCCATGTCGGGCATCCCCATGACCCAGGGCAGCTGGTAATGCGGCGCTGACAACTGGGTGCCGCCGGATTCCTGGATCTTGCGCCGCGTGATCCAGGTTGCGTGATAGTCGTAATGCCCGCCCCAGGCAATGCAGGCGGCAAACCGTTTTTCAAAGGCGGCCACGCGCGGCGCGTAATACCCGCCCATGCTGTAGGCCATGATGGCGATGCGCTTGGGATCGACATCAGGACGTGCCGCCAGATAGTCGTAGGCCGCAGCCCCCGGCACTTCGTAATCCGGGCGGCTGGGAATGTTCTGCAGGCGCAGCGCTTCGCCCTGCCCCGGCCCGTCAATCGCCAGGGTGTTGATGCCGCGCAATGCAAGCTCGACGCCGCCGAACAGGATGGACAGTTCCTTGGTGCTGTCGAGACCGTCAAAAAAACACACGGTCGGCGCTTTTCTTGCGCCCGGCGCCTTCATGAACCAGGCCGGCAGCGTGGTGGCCTTGCCTTCGTGTTCGTACGGCACCTCGGCGCGCTCGATGTTCGGATAACGATCCTTGATGGCGAGCTTGAAGCACCGGAGGCAGCTTTGATACAGCTCGATTTTCTTCGGGCCGAGTCCGACGAAACGTTCACCGACAAAGTAGTAGGTGGCGGCGCGCAGGTAGTGACCGGCGGCGGACAGGATGAATCCCTCTTTCTTTGCAGCATCGCCCATGGCTTCGATGCGCTGCGCTTCCTTTTCCCATTCCGCACCCCAGGCTTCATTGTCGCCGACCCTGCCCTTCAGCCGGCGACCGACGCGATCGACTTCGCTGATTGCCGAACCGCCCCAGCGCGCCATCTCGATGACGATCATCATGCCCTGCGACCACATGAAACTTTCGGGGAAATACTGAAAACCGGCCTTCATTCTTTTCTGCCTCTCGTAAGGTTAGGACACATCCCGCGCCGGAAAGGCGCGGACGGAATTCCGCTACCGGTTCACGCTGCCCGCCATGCCTACTTCCTTCAGCAGCTTCGCGTACTTGACGGTGTCGGATTTGATCAGCGCGGCAAACTGTTCCGGCGTGCCGCCGACCACCTCCGCACCGCGGCTCTCCATGCGCTCGGCAACTTCAGGCGTGCGCAGCAGTTCATTCAGTTCGCGATTGAGGCGGCCCACGATCGCCGCGGGCGTGCCGCGCGGTACCAGCACGCCATGCCAGATGCTGGCGTCAAATCCGGGCAGCGTTTCCCCCACCGCCTCCACGTCTGGCGCACCCTTGACCCGCTTCGGTGTCATCACCGCCAACGCGCGTATGCGCCCGGCTTTCACATGCGGCATCGCCGCGATCATCGGCCCCGCCATCATGTGCATCTGTCCGGAGATCGTGTCGGTCAATGCCGGACCACCGCCCTTGTAGGGTACGTGCACCATGCGGATGCCGGTGGTTGAGTTGAACAACTCCATCGCCAGATGCGCCGCACTGCCGTTGCCCGACGAGGCGAAATTGAGCTGCCCCGGCCGCGCCTTGGCATGCGCAATCAGTTCGGCCACATTCTTCACCGGCAGCTTGTTGGAGCCGGCCATCAGCAGTGCAATGGTATTCAACTGGATCACCGGCATAAAATCGCGCGCCGGGTCGTAGGGCAGATTGCGGTACAGCGTCTGATTGACCGATACGCTGGCGGGCAGACAGAACACCAGCGTGTAACCGTCTGCGGGCGCATGCGCGCCGAGCTCGGTGCCGATGATGGCGTTGGCGCCGCCGCGATTGTCAACGACGATCTGCTGCTTCAGCCGCTCGCCCAGCGGCTGTGCGATCAGGCGCGCCACCGTGTCGGTGCCGCCGCCCGGCGGGAACGGCACGATAAAACGGATGGGGCGGTTCGGATATTCCTCGGCAGAGGCCGGCAATGCCAGCATGAATGTGAATGCCACAAGCAATGTTCTGGTCAGCATGGCGCTCCTCCTGGCTGATTCCGATCGGCCGCACATGCGGGTCTCCGGCCTTGGCGCGCACCGCCGCATTCGCGGCAGTCCGGCACAGCCATGTTATGGATACCGAATCAGAAATGATGTTACGGAAAAATTTCAGCGACAGCGGTTGCAGTCTAGCCAAGCCTCACTGCGGATACAAGCAAAGCGCGTGCAGTGCTACAGCATGTGGAACGCGAAAGCGCGGCGCGGCAACCGCTTCACGAACCGGCCTTGCCGCTCAGCCAGACTTTTTCAATCTGCGGCACCGCGCTGGCAATGCGTTCACTGATTTCATCAGTGGTCAGCGAACTCAACGGATGCCGGATCACCACGGCATCCAGATCCGTCATCCCCAGCGCGTCACGCTGGGTTACCGCCTCCAGCGTGAATTCGCTGGTGACGATCACCGCGGTCGGCAGGCCTTTCGACTCGAGGGTCACGGCGTCGTGCATACAGCACGACGTGCATGAGCCTCAATCGCCGATGGCGGTCAGCGCAATGTCGTGGTTGGCAACGATCTCGGCAACCAGTTCCGGCGCGGCGTTCGAGGAAAAACTGTCCTTGGTGAAATAATTCACCGCGGCGAGCTTGTGCTTCTTCTGCAACGCATCGCGCACACCGCGCAGCATCTTGTTGCAGTTCCATTTGGAATTGTCGAGGATCGCCAGCCGCAGGCCGTCGATTTTCTTCACGCGCGGCGCGAGACCCATCGGCTGCGCTTCGACAATGCCGCGCGGGTCATATACGTTTGGTGTTTGCATCATGATCTCCCTCATTCGTTACAGATAACAGGTACCGTCCACGCACTGCGCACCGCCCGTGGCAGGCGGCGCACCGCCCAGCGCGCGCAGCACCGGAGAAGACATGCGGCCCCAGCCGGGTATGAATGCCGAAAACCGCCCCGCTTCGCCGCCGGCAACAAACACGTGAATGTTGTCGGGGCTGGGCACGATGGGTGTGCGCGCATCCGGTTCGCGCTTGTACCAGACCGGCAGCGTGCGGTTGTAGACCTTGCCGTAGCGCTCGTTGCAATACAGGTCTTTCCACAGGTTGCCCGAATGCGCCCACAGGTAATGGCGGATGTCGTGGCGCTTCCAGCCGTGTTTGGCAATGGTCTGCGCGTGCTCCAGGCCCAGCACCACTGCGCAGTGTCCGCCGGAGACCGCGTTGTTGTTGCAGATCGTGCTCATCGCCGAGCAGATGCTGTCGAGTATGCCGGGCGGATCATTGGCGAAATGGTTGGTCACGCTGTGCGGCGGTTCTGCGGCAAGCACGAACACCGAAGAATCTTCCGCCTTGTAACCCTTTTCGACATGGTACGGCGCGAACGGACTCTGTTCCTCGTTCTCGGCGATGCAGTAGGTGTACTTGCCGGGATGGCCCAGCGTGCTCTTGTCGAGCAATCCCGGCCAGCCACCGCCGACATTGAGCAGCATCAAACGGATCGCGCGGCCGATCGTCGCATTGGCCCGGTTGCCCGAACCGAACACATTGCAGCCGGCGTTCATGCCGATCGCGGTGCGCACCGGGCCGTTGACGATCAGCAGCGGACTCGCCATGTGTGTCGTCGCCTGCACGCCATTGAGATTGAACGGCTGCGAGGTCAGCGCCAGCATCGCCGCTTCCACCACCGGCGCGTAATCCGGCAGGCAGCCCGCCATCACCATGTTGATCGCCAGCACTTCGCGCGTGAGGCTGCCCCAGCGCGGCGGCACGCGGCACAGCAGTTGCTGCGCGTTACCGCCCAAGGCATCGATGACCGCAGCGATTTTTTCCGGCGTCGGCGGTACCAGCGGAAAACCGTCGGAATATCCTTGAGCGTAGTACCACTCGATCAGGTCGGCGCCTGCGGGCGGCGTGGCGACGGCATCGACCGGTGGTTTTGCTGTGGCTGTTTTCATATTTTACCAATAAAATCAATAACTTATTCTTTATGGCTGCAGACGTGCTCCGATTCAGTCGAGCACCGTCACCCGCCCCTGTTCGGGTTCCACGCGCAACCGGTCACCGGTCCTGATCAGTGTGGTCACATCGCCGTCTTCAAACCGGTCCACCATGGCCAGCCCGGCGAGTGCCGCACCCTGTGCGAGGATGGTATTCGCCGTATTGAAAATGATGGCTTTGGGCGTGATGCCGCGTGACTTCATTTCATGCAACATCCACGCCGAGGCCACGCCACCCTTGGCCGTGTTGAGCACCAGGATTTTGCCGTTGTACGACTGTCCGGCCAGTGCGTGCTGCGGCCGGGAAAACACGCCCTTGATCCGGTCCAGATCATAACGCGCGGAAAAATTATCGCTGGCAACGAGCGCCTCGCCTTCAACCGTCGGGCCTATGCCCCGGTGGCATTTCAACTGTTTCATGCGCTCACCTTTGCCGACACGATGCGACCTGCGATGGCCGATGCGACACAGTCTTCCATGCTCGCCAGCGCCGGCTGGTAGCCGTAACCGCCGAGGATGTTGACGATCTTCGCCGAATTGCTCAACAGCCGCGTCCAGCCGTTGGCTTCCCCGATCTCGCGTGCATGCTGCTGGTAGAAACAGGTGCCCTGCAACACCTTGCCGCCGGCCTGCTCGATGTCGGCGACGAAGCCCATGCGGGTCGCATCGGGATACACCTGCGGCGAGGTGCACACCAGCAGCGCGGTATCCTTGTGCCGGCGCTGTCCGCGGATCAGATCCGCGACCTGCTGCATTTCCACCAGCGACAGCTGCGGCGCGGCGAATACGACCACATCAACCTTGTCGCCGGCGGCACCATACACCTTACGCAGTGCAGCCAGATCCGCTGCTGTGATTTCAGTGGCCGCCAGTCGGTCGCCACCCACCGCCGCTAACGTCGGCGCCTCCGGCGTGATGCCGACAATATGAAACAGCGGGGTTGACCCGAAGCTGGCCATCGCCGCGCCAAAGTGCTTGAGTTCATCGGAAGTCGGCGTGCCGTCGATGCCTTCGACCACCGGCACTTCCCAGTAGGAACCGGCGGATTTGCCGATCACCGCACCAAGCACGCCCCAGTCGGTCAGGCCTGCGGGCTGCGCCCGCACGACATACCGCCGGGTGGCGCGGCGGTGTTCATCGAGATGCAGGCCGTAACGCGGCGTGC
>JBFKCU010000079.1:0-9237 GCA_041620115.1 Burkholderiales bacterium
CCATCAGTGTGCGCAATTGCGCAAAATTTTCCACCCGTCGCGCCAGCACCGAATACGTCGCCTTGACGGGTTTGACAAAACACGGAAACCCGATCTGCGGCGGACTGGAAATCCCGCCGCGGTAAGGCAGCACCTCGAACTTCGGTACGGCTTCGGGCACGATGCGCTGCTGCACACAGCGCGAGTAGTACTTGTGCTGGGCAGCGACGATCACCGCCGGGTCCGCCCCCGGCAATCCCAGACGCTGCGCCAGCGCGGCGGCGATCAACGTGCCGAAATGTTCGTTGTTGCTGATGACCCCGTCGATGCGTCCGCGATATTTCCGCACCAGCCGGTCGACGTAGCGACGCGCATCAAATGTCAGCAACCGGACATTGGCGGGGAAACGGAAAAGATCAAATCCTTCGTAATAGAAACGGTATCCCGCCTGATAGCGCGGATGGTCAAGCTCAACGCGATCCCAGTCTTTGGGAAACAGCACCAGTATTCGTTTCACGGCCAGATGGACTCCATCGTTTACAAGGGAGGCGCGCTTCTCTGTTCTTGTTTATACACCGCTCACGCCCTGCCGGATGCATAACAAACACGCCACCGCCTGGAATTATTCCGTGGCGCGACGCCGGTACCGGCCCCGGGCGATATATCCGGTGGTCAATAACGTCGACTCTACCCGCAGGTCGGGGACATATTCCGCCAACAAACTCCACGGCGCGTCCAACCCTTCAGTGCTGGCGTAACAACGACGCGACTTGAACCTCCGGTAGAGCCGGAATGGATCCAGCCAGCGCGACGGATGCCGCACGCCGGCCGCCGCCACCCGCGCGCCGTCCGCACACTGGCGGAAAATGGCGGCGAGTGCCGCGGGTGAACGGGTCACATCATGGGTATAGTTCAGCAATACCGCGGTGGCTTCCCGCGGCAGAGTCGCAGTTTCCATCGCCGCCCCGATCAGGATGACGTTACTCCAACCGGCCGCAGCCACGCGCGCCCGCGCGAGCGCCAGCATGTCCGGGCTCGCCTCGACCCCCATGACCGTGCCGGCAGCCCCGATCTCCTCCAGCAACAGCTGAAAGCTGAGGCCGGTGCCGCAACCCACGTCAAGCACCGTGTCGCCCGGCTGCAGCGCCAGACAGCCTACGGTACGCCGCCGCAGGGCCATCGTGCGTGCGGCGCTGGCGTCATACTCAAGCGCGTGCTGGCGGTAAAACTCCGCGCTGCGTTCGCGGTCCCGTTCGTGCTCCATAGCGTGAAATCATAACCGCATGCGATACTCGTTGCCGGATCAACATCGAGGCTGCCCGTATGTCCGACAGCGCCACCAGCCTGCACCGCATCGTCATCGTCGGCGGCGGCGCCGGCGGTCTCGAACTCGCCACACGACTGGGCGACAGCGTCGGCCGCCGCCGGCTGGCCCAGATCACCCTGATCGACCGTTCGCGCACGCATCTGTGGAAACCGCTGCTGCACGAGGTTGCCGCCGGCAGCATGGACGTCGATCAGCACATGCTGGATTATCTGGCGCAGGCGCGCTGGCACCATTTCCGCTTCCGCCTGGGCAGCATGTCAGGGCTGGACCGGGAGCGCCGCGTGGTGCGGGTCGCGCCAACTTATGACGACGAGGGCCGCCTGCTGATCGGCGAGCGCGAGATCCGCTACGACACGCTGGTCATCGCCGTGGGCAGCGGCACCAATGACTTCGGTACGCCCGGCGCGCAGGAACACGCCATCAGCCTGGACACGCCATTGCAGGCCGAACGCTTCCACAATCGCCTGATCAATGCCTGCATCCGCGCCAACGCGCAGCGTGAGACCCTGCGCCCGGAGCAGCTGCAGGTCGCGATCATCGGTGCCGGTGCGACCGGCGTCGAGCTGGCCGCAGAATTGCACCACACCACGCGCGAGCTGGTGGCCTTCGGCCTCGAGCGCATCGACGCCGAGCGCGACATCCGCATTACGCTGATCGAAGCCGGCCCGCGGGTATTGCCGGCACTGCCGGAACGCCTGTCGAAATCGACCGCGGAACTGCTGCAGAACCTCAATGTGCAGGTGCTGACCGGCGCACGGGTAACCGCCGTCGAACACGATGGCGTACTGATCGCGGACGGTCGCAAGGTTCCTGCCGAACTAACGGTCTGGGCCGCGGGCATCAAGGCGCCGGATTTCCTGAAAGACCTTGCCGGGCTCGAAACCAACCGCCTGAATCAACTGGTGGTGACGCCGGAACTGCAGGTCACGCGCGATCCGGATATTTTTGCGCTGGGTGATTGCGCGGCCTGCGCCTGGCCCGGTCGCGACCACAACGTCCCGCCGCGCGCGCAGGCCGCACACCAGCAGGCAACGCTGCTCACCTCGACGCTGCGTCGCCGGCTTACCGGCAAGCCGCCGCGCCCGTTCGTCTACCGGGACTTCGGCTCACTGGTGTCGCTGGGCGAATATTCCACGGTTGGCAGCCTGATGGGCGCACTGATCGGCGGCAGCCTGTTCATCGAAGGATTGTTTGCGCGCATGATGTATGTATCGCTCTACCGCATGCATCTCTACGCGCTGCACGGCTTTGCCAAGGTTTTCTTCGACACGCTGGCGCGGCTGATCACGCGGCGCACCGAACCGCGGGTGAAATTGCACTAAAATATCAATAAAAACAACGACTTACAATTCTATATCCGGCGTGCCTGCCGACCGCGTCCCCGGCAGTGGCGGATTGTCGATGGCGTGATAGGTAAACACGGCCGAGAATTTCGTGCGCGTGCTGCGGTTGCTGCTCGCCGCATGAAACAGCCGGCAGTGAAAAAACAGCACATCGCCGGGATCGAGTTCCGCATGCACCTGTGTCTGCAGCAATTCCACGTTCGTCGCGATGTCCGTGCGCAGGAACTGCGCGGCGTCAAGGCGGTCCGCGTCGAAGTTCATCCGGTGCGTGCCCGGCAACAACAGCAGGCAGCCATTGTCCGGCCGTTCCTCGCCCAGAGCCAGCCACACGGATACCAGTTCCGGACGCTGGTACGACCAGTAGCGGATGTCGCGGTGCCAGCTGGTCAGGCTGCTGTAGCGCGGATCCTTGGTCATCACGCAGTTGTGATGCGCTTGCGACAGGGCGATCTGCGGGCCCAGCACCTGGCGCAGCCGCGCCACGATAGGCGCCGCCGTTGCCCAGTCGCGAAACACCGCAGCGCGTGTATACGCCTGCAGCAGGCGGCGCACGGTGCGTCCGCCCGGCGCGTCGCGCGACTCCGGCGAGCCCGGATACTGCGTATCGGCTTCGTATTCGACCGGGCCTGCCGCATTGCCGAGATCGCGCGTGGCGATCTCCAGCATGCGCGTGCGCGCCTCTGCCGGCACGAGGCCGCGCACGATCTGATAACCGTCCCGCGCAAAGTGCGCGAGTTCGTCAGCTGTAAATTCGCTAACCATGGTCACTGCTGCGACTTCTGAATACCCACCAATGAAACGCCGCCGCACTGAGCGCCAGCGTCACCAGGGAATATACGGGATCAAGTGCCCCCGCAGTAAACATCGACTCCGTGCGGAACACTGAGTCTTCGTAATTGATGAACAGCACCAGCAGCAGGTTGTTGCCGGCATGCGCCCCGATCGCCAGTTCCAGGCGGCCGTCGCGCAACGCCACACTCGCCAGAAACAGGCCCATGACAAAATAATTCGCCGCCATGATGCCCATCCCGTAAGCGGCGATCTCCGGATTGAACAGATGCGGCACCGTGAAAACCGCCGCGCTCAAGGCCGCCAGTGCCGCCGGCCACCGCAGCATCCGTCCGAGCGCCTGTACCAGATACCCGCGGAACACCAGTTCCTCGGCGGCGCATTGCAATGGTGTGAGCAACAGTGCGGCAGCCACAAACGGCAGCCAGCGCTGCACATCCAGGCTCAGGGCATAGCGCCCCGGATACAGCAGGCTTTCCACCAGGGCACAAACCGAGGCCAGCACAATCCAGACCGTCGCGCCCCCGGCCATGCGCCGCCAGTCCAGGCGCGGCCGTGGCGTGACCAGCGTGCGCCAGGTGCGGCCATGCAGCATGGCGACCACGACCACGACTGCGATCAACAGGGTCAGCACGCTGGCATTGATCGCGACGAACTCGTTGACGCTGCCAAAAATCGTGCTGTCCAGTATCACCGCATAGGCGTACGCGCCGCCGACCAGCCAGCCCGCGGCGATGAATGCCAGACCCAGGGCGTAACGCCACCAGGCGTTGCGCCCTGCATCGGCCAGCGCCAGATACTGCGCGGCGGCGGTGCTCAAGCGGGGTTGTAGCCGAGTACCGGCGCCAGCCAGCGCTCGGCGTCGGCAATGGACATGCCTTTGCGCCGCGCATAATCCGCAACCTGGTCGCGGTCGATCTTGCCCACGGCAAAGTACTGCGATTGCGGGTGGGACAAATAGAATCCGCTGACCGATGACGCCGGCAGCATGGCATACGATTCGGTCAACCGCATGTCGATGCTCCCGGCGCGCAACAGATCAAACAGCGCCCCCTTCTCGGTATGGTCCGGACACGCCGGGTAGCCGGGAGCAGGACGAATGCCGCGGTATTTCTCGGCAATCAGCGCCGCGTTGTCGAGCGCCTCGTCGCGGGCATAGCCCCAGAACTCGCGGCGCACCCGCAGATGCAGAATTTCGGCGAAGGCTTCGGCCAGTCGGTCCGCCATGGCCTTCAGCAGAATCACCGAATAATCGTCGTGCTGTTTTTCGAACAGCGCGATACGCTTCTCGATGCCCAGACCCGCCGTCACCGCGAAGGCGCCCACGTAATCCGCCACGCCCGACTCCTGCGGCGCGACAAAGTCCGCGATGCACTGATTCGCCCGCCCGGTCGGCTTCTGGTTCTGCTGGCGCAGGTTGTGCCACACCATCAACGGCGTTTGCCGCGATTCATCAGCGTAGACCGCGATGTCTTCATGGTCGACCCGTGCCGCCGGGAACAGGCCGAATACCCCGTTGGCGGTCAGCCAGCGGCCGGCAATAATTTTCTGCAGCATGGCCTCGCCGTCGGCCAGGACCTTGCGTGCCTCCTCACCGACCACGGCGTCATCCAGTATCGCCGGATACGGCCCCGCAAGATCCCAGGTCTGGAAGAACGGACCCCAGTCGATGTGCCGGGCGATTTCCGCAAGATCGTAATTCTTCAGCACCTTGATCCCGAGCATCTCCGGCCTGGACGGCACATAGGTTTTCCAGTCAGTCTGCAGCGCATTGGCGCGAGCCGCAGCCAGCGGTATCAGCGTGGGCCCCTGCTTGTTCGCATGCTGTTCGCGAATGCGCTCGTACTCGGCCTTGACGTCGTTGAGATAACCCGTGCGCTGGTCATCCGACAGCAGGCTGGAGCAGACGCTGACGCTGCGCGAAGCATCCGGCACCCACACCACCGGACCAGAATAATGCGGCGCGATTTTCACCGCGGTATGCACGCGCGATGTCGTGGCACCGCCGATCAGTAACGGCAGCGTCATCCCGGCGCGCTGCATTTCATGCGCGTTATGCGCCATTTCCTCGAGCGAGGGCGTGATCAGGCCCGAGAGGCCGATGATGTCGGCCTTTTCCGCGGCAGCCACCTCGGCGATCTGCTTCCACGGCACCATCACGCCAAGGTTGACCACTTCGTAGTTGTTGCACTGGAGCACCACCGCGACGATGTTCTTGCCGATGTCGTGCACATCACCCTTGACCGTGGCAA
The DNA here is from genome assembly GCA_041620115.1 of Burkholderiales bacterium. Lineage (GTDB taxonomy): Bacteria > Pseudomonadota > Gammaproteobacteria > Burkholderiales > SG8-41. The sequence goes on from JBFKCU010000079.1 coordinate 5,691, forward strand.
GCACGATCTTGCCTTTTGCGCGGACATCACCCGACCTTGCCTTCTCGGCCTCGATGAACGGCACGAGATGCGCCACCGCCTGTTTCATCACGCGCGCCGACTTGACCACCTGCGGCAGGAACATCTTGCCGGCCCCGAACAGGTCGCCGACGACGTTCATCCCGTCCATCAGCGGGCCTTCGATGACCTGGATCGGTCGGCCGCCCTCGGCCTCGATCTGCAGGCGCATCTCCTCGGTGTCTTCAACGATCCAGTTGGTGATGCCACGCACCAGCGCATGCGTCAGCCGCTCGGTCACCGGGGCATCGCGCCAGGCCAGGTCCTCGACCGCCACCTTGCCCTTGCCTTTGACAGTCTCCGCGAACGTCACCATGCGCTCGGCGGCATCGGGCCGGCGGTTGAAAATGATGTCCTCGACGTGCTCGAGCAGTTCCTGCGGAATTTCGTCATAGACACCGAGCTGCCCGGCATTGACGATCGCCATGGTCAGCCCGGCCTTGATCGCGTGAAACAGAAACGCGGTATGGATGGCCTCGCGCACCGCGTCATTGCCGCGGAACGAGAATGAAACATTCGACAGTCCACCGCTGACCCGCGCATAACGCAGGTTCTGGCGGATCCAGCGCGTCGCTTCGATGAAATCGATCGCGTAGCGGCTGTGCTCCTCGATGCCGGTGGCGATCGCGAATATGTTCGGGTCGATAATGATGTCTTCCGGCGCAAAGCCGACTTCATCGACCAGGATGTCGTAGGCCTGCTTTGCGATTCGGATCCGGCGTTCATAGGTATCCGCCTGGCCCTGCTCGTCGAAAGCCATCACCACCACGGCCGCACCGTAGCGCCTTGCCAGGTGCGCCTGTTCCTTGAACGGCCCCACACCCTCTTTCATGCTGATCGAATTGACGACAGCCTTGCCCTGCACACACTTCAGCCCGGCCTCGATGACTTCCCATTTCGAGGAATCGATCATCACCGGCACCCGCGAAATGTCGGGCTCGGACGCAATCAGGCTGAGGAAGGTGGTCATCGCCGCCTTCGAGTCGAGCATGGCCTCGTCCATGTTGACATCGATGATCTGCGCGCCGCTCTCCACCTGCTGGCGCGCCACTGACACGGCTTCGGCATAGTTGCCGGCGAGGATCAGCTTGGCGAATGCGCGTGAACCGGTGACGTTGGTGCGTTCGCCAACATTAACGAACAGCGAATCGTCGCCGATGTTGAGCGGCTCCAGCCCCGACAGACGGGTCTTCTTTTCGATCTGCGGCACGATGCGCGGCGGCACATCTTTCACGATCTGCGCAATGGCGCGAATGTGCGCCGGCGTCGTTCCGCAGCAGCCGCCGACGATGTTGACGAAACCGCTCTTGGCGAAGTCCAGTAGATACGCTGCCGTATCGTCCGGCAATTCATCGTAGCCGGTCGGTGCGAGCGGATTGGGCAGGCCCGCATTGGGGTAAGCGCAAACGTACGTGTCGGCAACCTGCGAAATTTCCTCGATATACGGACGCATCAGCTGGGCGCCCAACGCGCAATTGAGCCCGATGCTCAGCGGTCGCGCGTGGCGCACCGAGTTCCAGAAGGCTTCCGGCGTCTGTCCGGACAATGTGCGTCCGGACGCATCGGTAATCGTGCCGGAAATCATCACCGGGAGATTCAAGCCGTGTGTTTCAAGGTAACTGTCGATCGCGAACAGTGCCGCCTTGGCATTCAGCGTATCGAAAATGGTCTCGACCATCAGCAGATCGGCCCCGCCGTCAACCAGGCCGCGCACGGCTTCGGTGTACGCCGCAACCAGCAGGTCGAAACTGGTGTTGCGGAAGCCCGGGTCATTGACGTCCGGTGAAATCGACGCGGTACGATTGGTCGGCCCGAGGGTGCCGGCAACAAATCGCGGCCGCGCCGGATCCCGTGCTTCGTAGCCATCTGCAGCCGCACGCGCGAGTTTTGCGGCCTCGACGTTCAGCTCGTAGACCAGGTCTGCCATGTGATAATCCGCCATGGCGATCGAGGTCGAGTTGAAGGTGTTGGTCTCGATGATGTCGGCGCCGGCGTCGAGATACTGTTCGTGGATCTCGCGAATGATCTGTGGCTGCGTCAGCACCAGCAGGTCATTGTTGCCCTTGACGTCGTGTGCGAAATCCTTGAAACGCTTGCCGCGATAAGCCGCCTCGTCCAGCTTGTAGTTCTGGATCATCGTGCCCATCGCACCGTCAAGAATCAGGATGCGGCGCTGAAGCAGCGCAGGCAGTTGCTGGATGCGGGAAGTCATGACGATCTGGCGGGCGCCGGACGGCGCGGTTGGAACGTGGAAAGCGCGAATCTTATCATGGCCTTAACGCTCGCCCGGCCAGTTTGGCCGGGACCGCGGCCTGCGCCTATAATGCGCCTTCTCCATAGCCCGACCCGTCCGTCATGAAACATCTGGAACCCAAAGCCGCCTACGAATTTCTGAAGAAAAATCCGAACTCGGTATTCATCGATTGCCGCAGCGAAATGGAGTACCTGTTCGTCGGTCATCCGGTGGGCGCCATCCACGTGGCCTGGAACGACGGCCCGAACTGGGAAATCAATCCGCACTTCGTTGCGCACGTCAAGAAGGCAGCGAGCGTCGACCGCCCGATCATTGTGATCTGCCGCAGCGGCAACCGCTCGCTCGATGCCGGACACGCGCTGGAGGAGGCCGGTTTTACCCAGGTCTTCAACGTGCTGCACGGATTCGAAGGCGAACTCGACGAGAGCCATCACCGTAACGAGAAAACCGGCTGGCGTCATGACGGTCTGCCGTGGGAGCAGTGCTGATCACATTGCCCTTGACCACCGCCCTGGTCGCCAAAGGAAATTCAATCAAAACAATGTGTTGCCGTTAGCTATCGCGTTTCCAGCCAGTCGCGGATGCAGGCGCGCACAGCGTCGTAACTGCGCTGCTTCACGAAGTAATGGTGAATTTCCCCGTTGCGCAGTCCCGTCTGCATGGCGCGATTCATGGTCTGGCCACTGACCAGGATGCGCAGTGCCTCGGGACGCAACCTGGACGCCTGCGCCAGCAGTTGCGCACCGTGCATGCCGGGCATCGAGAAATCCGACACGATCACGCGCACCATGCGCTGCTGCAATATGGCCACGGCCTCATCCCCCGTAGCGGCCGTCAGCACCTCATAACCGTCGGGCCTGAGCGCACGGCTGGCCAGCGCCAGCACATCGGGGTCGTCATCAACGAGCAGCACGGTCATTCGCCCAATGTCGGCAGCCGCCCCGGGTTGGCTCAGGGCAATTGCCGGCGCTTCCGGTTCTGACGCCGGCGCTGCAGCAGGCACAACTGCGGGGCGCCCTGCCAGCGTAAAGAAAAAGACTGCGCCGCGACCGACTGCGGACTCGGCCCAGGCATCGCCGCCGTGGCGTCGCATGATCCGCCGCACCGTCGCCAGGCCGATGCCGGTCCCGGTGAACTCCCTCTCGCTGTGCAGCCGCTGGAAGGTGCCAAACAAGCGATCCGCCCGGGCCATGTCGAATCCGACGCCATCGTCCCGCACGAAATAGGCTGTCAGGC
>JBFKCU010000080.1:0-9188 GCA_041620115.1 Burkholderiales bacterium
AACACCGGCCTGCACGGCGTCCTCGCGACTCTGCGCCACCAGTTCCTCATCGAGGTCGACTCCGAGGCCGCGCGCGCCGAATTTCTGCGCTGCGGTGATGAGCACGCGACCATCGCCGGATCCAAGATCCATGACGAAATCCTGTGGCGTCACCTGGGCGAGCCGCAGCATTTCATCGATCACCACGTACGGTGTCGGCACGAACGGCACATCGAACATCTGCTGCGCCTGCGCCCGCGGCAGCAGCGCGAAAATCATCCCGGCAAAAACAATAAATTTATTTAAAATCAACAATTTAATAATCACTACTGCGGCATGCCGAACTCGCGGATGACCGGCGGCGGCGCGGTGACATGGTCCGGCTCCTGGATTTCGACGCGCGCCGCATGCCACGGCGCGGGTTTGTCCTTGCCGTCGGCGGCGCGCATTTCACCGTCAAGGGCCTCCTGCACACGCCGGCCACTGAATAGCATGCGGCCGCGCCCCGGAACCACCAGCGTCAGCTCGACCTGCGAACCGGTCAGAGTCGCCCGTTCGACCGGCAACGCGCGGCCGCCCAGCCTCGCCGACGCAGTCAGTTTCTGATAATTCTGCTTGAGCGTCAGTTCGACCGGCACGTTTTTCCCGCCGGCATCCACCTGCCAGGTCCAGCGGCCCGCGACCTTGTCCGGCACCACCCAGTACAGCACCTTGCTCTTCTTCGAGCGGCCCACCGGCTTGTCCGGCGCATCGATTTCATACTCGATGTCCGGCGTCCAGTCGCCGATGCCGTAATCATGCGACACGATGCGCGTGCCCGGCGCCAGCGCCAGCAGTTTGCTGCGCGCCATCAAATTGACTTCGGGCAGCAGGTAAATCGTGATGACCGACGCCGGCGACAAATCAGTCTCGAACAGATCGCGGGCGTAGAACTTGGCACGGTCGGCAACACCGGCTTTCTTCGCATTGTTGTTGGCAAGCTGTACCAGCCGTTTGTCGAGGTCGACACCGAAACCGCGGGCCCCGTGCGCCTTCGCCGCAGTGATGATCATGCGGCCGTCACCCGATCCGAGATCAATCACATAATCGTTCTTGCCGACCTTCGCGGTCTTCAGCATGGCATCGACAACATTCTGCGGAGTCTGCACATACGGTGTGTCACCCCAGTCCTGCGCCTGCACTGCACCTGCGATTCCCAACACCAGCGTCAGCACGCCGGCCGTAATTTCCTTCCGCATCAGTAACCTGCCTCCATGTTCGCGACACCCGGGGACAACGCGGAAACGCGCGCGACACGTTCAGCCACCCATTCGACACTGGCCGCCAGGCGACTGCCCGACAGCATCGCCTGCCCGACGATGCGGCCTCCGTCGAAACGGCCGTTGAATTCGTGTTTCACCGGAATTCCGTTCACGTCGGCGGTAAACGCAAACGACAGGTCGGCCCCGCGCAGTCTGACGTTCTGCATTTTCACGGTGCGGCCGTTGACCCGCGCCGAACCGCTGACCGCCTGGTATTTTTGCTCGAAGCTGAACTCGTACGCCTGCGGCTTACCCGCCACCGGGAACTGCGATTGCCATTGACCACCCACCCTCGCCGGAACCACCCAGAAATAAATATCGCTGTCGCCGCCGGCACCGGAGTACTTGTCGGATGCGACCAGGCGCACATGCTGATCTGCCTTCCAGTCGCCCATATCGAAATCGTGCGACACCAGACGCGTCCCCGGTTTCAGTTCCAGCAATCTGGGGCGCAGTTCAAGATTCACCTGCGGCAGCAGGTACATGGTGATCACGGTGGCCTGCGACAGATCGGTATCAAACAGGTTGCGCTGATAGAACGCGACCTTTTCGGTCACGCCATTCTTGCGTGCATTTTCGTTGGCTTCGCTGACCCGCACCGGGTTCAGATCAACGCCAAAACCGCGCGCGCCGAATTTTTTCGCGGCGGTAACAACTATGCGTCCGTCACCGGAACCGAGATCAATCAGATAATCCTGCGCGGTCACCCGGGCCATGTCCAGCATGCGCTCGACCACTTCCTGCGGCGTCGGCACATAAGGTACACGCGGCTCTACCGCGCCCTGTGCCTGCACGCCGCCGCAAACGATCACGCCGGCGCCGATCAACAGAAGCCGCAGACCGCCCGATAACATCGTCAACACGTGCTGCATGGTCACCTCCACTGCCCGCCCGGTTCCGGGCATACTCATTGTCGGCATTATCTGGATTCGACATGAAACCACACGCAACGATCCGGTCACACGGATGCGATCGCGCCTGTGGTAGATTGGCGGCGCATTATAACCGACGGCCCTCACTGACCATGCCCTTCGCCCTGATTTTTATTTCCGGCGGCGCAATTCTGGCGCTGGAACTGCTTGCCTCACGCATCATGACGCCTTACTTCGGCGTCAGCCTCTATATCTGGACCGGGATACTGTCGATCACGCTGGTGTCGCTGGCCCTCGGATACTGGTGGGGCGGCCGTCTCGCCGGCGGCAGCGAACCGCCTCCGCTACGCCGCCTCGGCCTGCTGTTTGCGATCATGCCTGCGCTCGCCGGCATCGCCATCATTATCGCCTGTGCCATATATCCGTTTGCGTTCCATCCGCTCGCGCGCTGGAGCCTGGTCGGAGGCGCATTTGCCGCGTGCATGATTTTCCTGTTCCTGCCCCTGGTGGCAACCTCGGCAATGAATCCGCTGCTGGTGGCGCTGCTGCTGCGCCGTCAGGCCGAACGCAAGGGTGACGCCGGCGCGGGTCTGGTGTTCTTCATCAGCACGCTCGGCTCGGTGGCCGGTGTGATCATCACCGCCTTCGCTCTGATTCCCAACGTCAGCAATTACACCGCCACACTGATGGTCGCGCTGCTGCTGGGCGTGCTGTCGCTGATCGCCGCGTCATCCGGACTGTCGATGTCAGCCCGCGGAACCGTCACCGCCTGCGGCATCGCCGCGATCATCGGCGCCGCACTGCTCGCCTGGCAGGCTGACAGCTACACCGGGCGGCAGGGTCCAGTGGCGTTCAGCGGCGCAAACTGGCGGGTCGAAGCCACCCACAGTTCGCTGTTCGGCACCGTCAAAATCCTGCGCAGCGATGCGGATACTGACGGAAAATTTCTGCGGATGTATTTTCACGACGGGCTGATCCAGAACACCGTCGATTCCAGCCAGCGTTCGGTTTCCTTCTATACCTACGCGCTTGAGGCACTGGCGCGCGCCTACCAGCCGCAGATGCAGCAGGTGCTGATGCTGGGTCTGGGTGCCGGTATCGTGCCGTCACGGCTGGCTGTTGATGGCGCCCGCGTCGAGGTCGTTGAGATCGATCCGTCATCGCTGCAGGTGGCGCAGCGTTATTTCGGTTTTGATGCGAGCCGCGTGACCACACACCAGGCCGACGCACGCACCTATGTCAGTACGTGCACGCCGCGTCATGATGTCGTCCTGGTCGACCTGTTTCAGGGCGATGGCACGCCGGACTATCTGATCACCCGGGAATTCTTCCGCGACCTCGGCCGCTGCCTCAAACCCGGGGGCGTCGCGGTTTTCAACACGTTTGCCAACCTCGACGATCCGCGCGGCTACGCCCATTTGCTGAAAACGCTGTTGAGCGAACTGCCCCATGCCGCGCTGTACCGGCCCGAGTGGCCCGGCGCGCGCAGCATCAACAGTTTCCTGGTTGCAGCACCCGCTCCGTTGCCGGCACCGCAACGCGTCACCATTGCGGACGTCCCGGCACGGCATTCCTCCGAGCTTTGGGACATGCTGGCAAAACCGCGGCCCGTCGGTGGCGATCTGATTGCCTCGGGCAAGATCATCTACGACGCCTGGAATGCGGCCGCTCTGGACATGGCCGCCAGTCAGGCCGCGTTCCGTCAGGGCGTACTGCAAACCGCACCGCCGGCATTGCTGCTGAACTGAAGCGCTCAGGACGTTCTGTTGCGCACGGCGCGCCAGCGCGCGACCTTGCCGCCACCGAGATTCGCCGTACCTTCAATCTGATCGCCGTTGATGCGCCCGGAGAAATGCCCATGGCCTGACCCGAGCGGCAGGACAAAGCTGATTTCTGTTCCCTGCAGCCTGGTTTCCTGCAGGGTCGCCTTGTGGCTGCGGTGCACCGCTGCGCCGTCAAACTTCTGGTAACGCTGGTTCAGCGTCAGCTCGTATTCGCCATTGCCGTCGATGTGCATGCGCCAGGCGCCGTCGATCCTGGCCGGCACGGTCCACAGATACAGCGTCGCCGAGGGCACGCCGGTAATAAGCTCCTTCTCCGGCACGTCGAATGCGATTTCCGCATCATGCTGCCATTCTTCGAAATGGTAATCATGCGACACGACGCGCGCGCCCGGCTGCAACTCGGCGTAAAGCTTGCCGCGCAACCGCCGCATCATCTCGGGCAGCAGATACAGCGTCACGACGGTCGCCTTGCTCACGTCGGCCTGAAAAATGTCCCGCGCTTCAAAACGCACGCGCCCGTCGATGCCCAGGCTTTTCGCGCGCTGGTTGCTGAGGCGAATCAGTTCTTCGTCGATATCAACGCCGTAGCCGCTGGCTTTATGCCGCTGCGCGGCAGTGATGACGATGATGCCGTCACCCGAGCCCAGATCAATCACATGGTCCTGCGCGCCGACATTGGCAAAACCCAGCATCCGGTCAACGACGAGGTTCGGCGTGGGCACATACGGCCCGCCGCTACGCTCATGTTCCGGCGGAATTACCGCCTGTTTCTGCGCCATGACGGCGCACGCCCAGACCATACCCAGCACCGCCACCGACCAACGCAGTTCACGTCGCATGCCCACTCTCCCCGGATGTGACCGCATAGGCCACGGTATCAAACGCGAAGCATGCTAGAGCTTAAGTGCGGCCGGAAGCAAGAAGGCAATGGCGGAATGTTTCATGACGTCACGCATTGGTGACAACATGAACTCGCTGTCACGACTTAGCGACGTGCGCCGGCGTTCTTGGCTTCCTCGCAGCTACCGGCCAGCTCATAAATCGACACCTCGCCGGTAAACGTCAGCCGGATGGCGCGACGGATCAGCCCCAGTTCATCGGGCTTGAACTGCGCCTGCATGTCGCGCTTTTCGGTTTCCGCCAGCACATGGTTCAGTGACGCCCCCTGATCGCGCATTGCCAGGCCCGCCTGCGCGCTAGCGACCAGCTGCTCGCAGCTGAGTTCGGCCTGCGCCGGCAGCGCCAGTCCGAGCCACCAGACCAAACCCAGCAGACGCAAGCTCGCCGGCATGATCAACGGGTCAGAACGACGCCGGATCCAGCGCCAAGGCACTGTCGGCCCCCTGCGTCACCGTCTCGGCCAGCGCCCCCGCCTGCGGCAGCAGATGCTCAACGTAGAACCGCGCGGTCGCCAGCTTCGCTTCGAGGAAAACACGGTCTGCGCCCGGTTCCCGGGCGCGTTCGTGCGCAATCAGCACGGCGCGCACCATCATCCATCCGCCGGCCACCGTGCCCAGCAGTTTCAAAAACGGCACCGCAACAGCGGCGGCCGCCTCCGGCCGCTGCCGGTGCTGATCTGCCACCCAGCGCGTCGCCGCTTCGAGTGCGTCGACCGCCTGCACATAAGCCGCGTGCATCACCTTGAATCCGTCCCCCGCCGCATCAAGCCGGGCACTGAGTTCACGCATTTCGGCAATCAACGCCAGCGCGGTCGCCCCCTTTTCCGCGCCGACCTTGCGGCCGATGAGATCATTCGCCTGGATGCCGGTGGTGCCTTCGTAAATGGTGGTGATGCGCGCATCGCGCAGATACTGCGCGGCGCCGGTTTCTTCGACGAATCCCATGCCGCCGTGGACCTGCACCCCCAGCGACGCAATCTCGATCGCGACCTCCGTGGACCAGCCTTTGACCACCGGCGTCAGCAAATCAAGCCGCGCCTGCTGGCGTGCGCGCTCTTTTGCATCCGGATGGCGTTTCGAACGGTCCAGCGCACCCGCGGCGTAATAACCCAGCGCACGCATGGCTTCGGTTTGCGCGCGCATGGTCATCAGCATGCGGCGCACATCGGGGTGATGAATGATGGTGACACGGTCACCACTCCTCTGGCCGATCGCGCGACCCTGCACCCGCGTTTTGGCGTACTCGAGCGCATGCTGGTACGCGCGCTCGGCAATGGCCACACCCTCCATGCCCACGCCCAGGCGCGCATGGTTCATCATCGTGAACATGTATTCGAGGCCGCGATTGGCTTCGCCAACCAGATATCCGACGGCACCGCCATTGTCACCATAAGCAAGGACACAGGTCGGGCTGCCGTGAATGCCGAGCTTGTGTTCTATCGACACGCAGCGGATGTCGTTGCGCTCACCAATGCTCCCGTCGGCATTGACCAGGAATTTAGGCACGACAAACATCGAGATACCCTTGACGCCCTCGGGCGCATCCGGCAGGCGGGCGAGCACCAGATGCACGATATTGGCAGCCATGTCGTGCTCACCCCAGGTGATGAAAATCTTGGTCCCCTGGATGCGGTAATGGTTACCTTCCGGCTCCGCGCGGGTGCGCACCGCGGACAGATCCGAGCCCGCCTGTGGCTCGGTCAGGTTCATCGTCCCGGCCCACTCGCCGGTGACCAGCTTGGACATGTAGGTCTTGAGCAAGGCCTCCGAGCCATGGTGCGTCAGCGCTTCCTGCACGCCTGTGGTCAGCATCGGACAGAGACAGAACGCCATGTTGGCGCTGTTCCACATCTCCTGCAGCGGCATCGCGATGCAATGTGGCAGGCCCTGCCCGCCATAATCGGTGGCGCCGGAAAGACCGTTCCAGCCGGCCTCGATGAATTGCGCATAGGCTTCCTTGAAGCCGGCGGGTGCGGTGACCTCGCCATCATGCCATTGCGCACCCTGCTGGTCACCGCTGCGGTTCAGCGGATCGAGCACACCCTGGGCAAATCTGCCCGCCTCGGTCAGCACCGCTTCAACCAGTTCCGCGCTCACCTCTTCGCATCCGGGCAGCGCGCTAATACCCGCCAGTCCGGCGAATTCAGTGATCGCGAACTGCATGTCCTTCAGGGGCGCGGTGTATGTCGACATGGCAGATCTCCGGGCGGTTCCCGACAGAAAAAAAGGGCGCTCAGCGAGCGCCCTTCATGTTACCGCATCGGTACGGCTTATGACCCCAGTTCCTGCGTCAGCTCCGGTACAGCCTTGAACAAGTCCTCAACCAACCAGTAATTGGCCACCGCGAAGATGGGCGCCTCCGGATCCTTGTTGATGGCGATGATGACCTTGCTGTCTTTCATCCCGGCCAGATGCTGGATCGCTCCGGATATGCCGACCGCGATGTAGAGTTCGGGGGCGACGATCTTGCCGGTCTGCCCGACCTGGTAATCGTTGGGTACAAAACCGGAATCCACCGCAGCGCGCGAGGCGCCTACCGCTGCCCCGAGTTTATCGGCCAGCGTTTCGAGAATCTTGAAATTGTCGCCGCTGCCCATGCCGCGACCGCCGGATACGATGATCCGTGCGGCGGTCAGTTCCGGCCGGTCGGATTTCGACAGTTCCTGGCCGTTGAATTTCGACAGCCCCGTATCCGGCCCTGCGGCCAGATTTTCCACCGCGGCACTGCCACCTTCAGCCGCAGCATCAAAGCCGGTAGCGCGAACGGTAATGACCTTGACCTTGTCGGCGGACTGCACCGTCGCCATCGCGTTACCGGCATAGATCGGGCGCACAAAAGTATCTTCCGACACGACGGCGCTGATATCCGAAATCTGCTGCACATCGAGCAATGCCGCCACACGCGGCATGAAGTTCTTGCCAAAGCCCGTTGCCGGCGCAAGGATATGCGTGTAGTCGCCGGCGATGGTCTGCACCAGCGCCGCCAGGTTTTCGGCGCCCGCGCCGGCATAATGCGGTGCATCCGCGAGCAGCACTTTCTTGACGCCGGCGACCTTGGCGGCGGCCTGCGCCGCGTCCGCGCACTGGTGTCCAGCGACCAGCATCACCACATCACCGCCAATCTTGCCCGCGGCCGTCACCGTGTTGGTGGTGCCGGGTTTGAGTTGTTTGCCGTCGTGCTCGGCAATGACCAGTACGGACATCAGATTACCCTCGCTTCATTCTTGAGTTTGGCCACGAGCTCCTTGACATCGGCAACCTTGACGCCCGCGCTGCGCTTCGGCGGCTCTTCGACCTTCAGTGTTTTCAGCCTGGAAACCACATCCACCCCCAGCGCATCGGGTTTCAACGTCTCCAGCGGCTTTTTCTTCGCCTTCATGATATTGGGCAATGTCACGTAACGCGGTTCGTTCAGGCGCAGGTCTGTGGTAATCACCGCCGGCAGCTTGATCGTCAGTTTTTCGAGCCCGCCGTCGATTTCACGCGTGACGTCGGCGGCATCGCCGTTGACCGTGATCGCCGAGGTGAACGCCGCCTGCGGCCAGCCGAGCAGCGCCGACACCATCTGGCCGGTCTGATTCGAATCGTCGTCGATCGCCTGCTTGCCCATGATGACCAGCTTTGGCTGTTCCTTCTCGATTACCGCTTTGAGCAGCTTGGCGACAGCCAGCGGCTGAATGTCGGCGGCGGCATCGATGAGTATGCCGCGATCGGCCCCCATCGCCATCGCGGTACGCAGCGTCTCCTGGCATTGCGGTATGCCGACCGAAACGGCCACGATTTCAGTGACCGTGCCGGCTTCCTTCATGCGCACCGCCTGTTCGACGGCAATCTCGCAGAAAGGATTCATTGCCATTTTGACGTTGGCGGTTTCTACACCGCTGCCGTCGGATTTGACGCGCACTTTCACGTACGGGTCGATGACACGCTTGACTGTCACTAAAACCTTCATGGGTGCTCCGGATTGAAATTACGACCAGTGCGCGACTGTACGCCGCGCTTGCAGGACGCTGATTTTACCGCATCGCACCACCCGGCGAAACCGCTGCAGCCCACACTATGGCAGTTGATGCAGACGCTTTGCCCGATGTTGTCCTGCAATGCGACAGCGCGTATGGTCCGCGGCGCCCATATGTCGAACCTGCGCGCGGCGCCCGATGGGCGCGCTCACAGGGACTTCTTCAGCAGCCGCCCCAGTTCGCCGATGATGCCGCGCCGGAAGGCGAGCACGCAGACCACGAATATGATGCCCATGATCACCTGAACCCAGGAGCCGACCTTGTCCGCCAGCTCATTCTGCAAACCGATGATGACGAAAGCGCCGGCCACCGGGCCAAAGACGGTGCCCAGGCC
>JBFKCU010000081.1:0-9186 GCA_041620115.1 Burkholderiales bacterium
GCGGACATTGAAGCCCACGGCACCGGCAACCCGGTTCTCCTTGCTGTCATCCATCAGCAGGTGGGTGACGCAGATGCGGTTGAAGACCTTGTCCGCCGACTTCTTGGCGGCCTCGGCGACGATGGGCTTGTAGGACTCGCCGTGTATCATAATCTGCCACCGGCCTTCACGCAGGTAACGCCCGGTTTTCGGGTCCTTCATGATCGGCAGGCCCCACTCCTCGAACTGATGCACCGTGGAGTCCACGTGGCGCGCCATGTCGAACAGCAGGTCTTCGCGCACCATCCCCATCAGGTCGATACGGGCGTAACGGACATGATCCTCCGGCTTATTTTCGCCCCAGCGGGTGCCCATATAACAGTTGATGGCGTAGAGGCCCTGGGCGACCGCACCGGAGCGATCGATATTCGCCTTCTCAGCGATGACAATCTTCTTGTCCTGCCCCCAGAACCTGGCCTCCCAGGCGGCACCCGTGCCGCCAAGGCCCGCACCGACGACCAGAATGTCGATGCCATCTTCGACGATCGTATCGTAAGCCATTAGTAAGCCACGCCTTTCTTCATCTTCAGACCATTGGACTTGAGCGTATGCAGAGCGCCGTCATCCATACGGATCCATTTCGGCTCGTTATACAACAGCTCGCTGTCGCGCATTTCCTTGCTCGGCCCGGGAACCTCGGCGAGCTTGGGGATCGCCGTCCCCCAGGGCTTGGTCGTGATGGGCGAGAGGAAATTCTTTTCCGTCCCGTTGCGGAACTTGATTTTCCAGGCAATCGTGCCTTTCTGCTCGTCGCGCTGGACCCGAACGCTGTGACCCAGCGGGGCAAAATCGGCATAGCCGCGCACGTCGATCGCATTCTGCGGGCAGGCCTTGACGCAGGAGTAACACTCCCAGCACATGTTGGGCTCGATGTTATAGGCACGGCGATAGGTCTTATCGATGTGCATGATGTCTGACGGGCAGATATCAACGCAATGTCCGCATCCGTCACACCTTGTCATATAGACGAAGGTAGGCATTAGTCAGGCTCCTTGATCTGTTCCGGAAAAACTTACAGGGTGTTTTCTAGTTTCTAATAGTGCCGTGGGGCTTCGCGCTTGATGCCGAGTCCCATGTCCATCGGCGCGTCCTTCAACAGTTCCATCGAGTGCCTTTGCTGTTGTTCGGGATCGTCACGGGTCAGCGTCGGCAGATTCTCGGCTGTGCCATTGGCCTTGGACATTCTCTTCTCGAAAGCCGCGGCAGGCTTGAAGAACATGTGGGCGAACTTGGACCACGGCACGGAACCGAACAGCACCGTCGTGGCAATGATGTACAGCCCGAACAGTATGCCCACGCCGCCACCGGCTATCGCCCAGAGCAGGCCCAGGGTCACGCTGGCGAGCAGCGACAGGATGAACAGGTCGGCGTGCATCAGGCGCAGCGGCGTATTGCCCTCGGCGGCAACGTCCACCCGGATGAAGAACCAGAACCAGTAGCCGCCCGCGCACAACATGAGGCCGCCGATCCACCACAGCGCGGACCAAATGCCAGGCGTCGGCGTCGCCGCCGTCGGGTAGCCGAACACCATCACGGCAGTGGCAACGGCGTACAGCACGAACCCGTACATGGTCAGCAGGTGCGCGATCCGGCGACGCGGGTTGCAAAACTCCCCGGATGCGAGCACGTCAACCACCGCGGTCTTGACGGCGATCGATACCATTTCGCCACCGCCCACCTCCTTCGCGCCCTTGGATTTCGACTTGCGCCAGTTTTCAAAGAAATACCTGGCGCTGCCCTTGTGTATGACATCAAACAGCGTCCCCGCCGCGACCAGGATGATCATGAGCACGACATAAGTCTGCATCACTGCGGGTGACATGGACGCCGAAAGCTCGGCAAACGGATTGCTGGTGAACATCAGATCCCCCTTTTTGTACTGCGGTGATTTTAAACGCAGGGGCACAGGCTCGAGAAAGAAAAAGGTTATGCCTGCATAGAATTTTCTTTGGACGGCTCAAGGTAGAATCCGCCGATGGAGGTGACCCCTGAAAATCTGCATCGTCTCTGACAGCCACGACCACCGTGAACCGTTTGCCGCCGCCGTCGCCGAAGCCAAGGCGCTGGGTGCGCAGGCCGTATTGCATTGCGGCGATCTGATCGCGCCGTCCACATTGCATGCCGTCGTCGGCATGGGTTTGCCCATCCACCTCATACACGGCAACAACACCGGCGATCTGTACTACCTGTCCAGATGGGCGCATGACCCGAAGAACCGCCTGAGCTACTACGGCCAGGACGGTTCGCTGGTGCTGGCCGAGAGGCGCATCTTCATCGTGCATTACCCGCATTACGCCAAAGCCATGGCCGTCACCGGCGACTATGACCTGGTCTGCAACGGTCATGAACACCGCGCGGTCATCGAGCGCATCGGCAACATCAAAGGCGGCGAAACCCTGCGCATCGATCCGGGCACCGTCGCCGGCGTCAGTGCACCGCAGACGTATGTGTTCGGCGACCTGCAGACCATGGAATTCGCCATCCGGCCGGTTCCGGCCGCAGCGTAGACCAACAATTATTCTTTTTAAATCAATTGGTTATTGTATACCCCGGTGCTTGAGGGTGTATACTCTGGCTGCCTCTTTTTGACCAGCTGCGCGCTGCGCCGCGAACAAAGCGCCGTTCCGCCCGCAAGTGCGCAGCGCCAGTTCGACGACATTCTCGGAGACCGACATGGCCGGAAAAATTTCACCGCTCCCCGCCAAGGCATTGGCCACCGAAGCGCGCGTCATCGACACCGAGCCTTATTACGAACCCTGCGGCAATGAAGTCGCGCTGTTCGAAGCGGCATACGCCAGCCAGTTGCCGGTCCTGCTCAAAGGCCCGACCGGTTGCGGCAAGACCCGCTTCATCGAACACATGGCGTGGAAGCTGAAGCGCCCGCTGGTCACGGTCTCCTGCCATGACGACCTCACCGCCGCCGACCTGGTCGGTCGTTACCTGATTACCAGCAACGAAACCGTGTGGGTTGACGGCCCGCTGGCACATGCGGTGCGCGCCGGCGCGATCTGCTATCTCGACGAAGTGGTCGAGGCGCGGCGCGACACCACGGTCGTGATTCATCCGCTGGCCGACGACCGCCGCGTCCTGCCGATGGAAAAACACGGCGAGCTGCTGCAGGCACCGCCGGAATTCCTGCTGGCGATGTCGTACAACCCCGGCTACCAGAGCGTACTGAAGGAACTCAAGCAGAGCACGCGCCAGCGTTTTGTCGCGATTGATTTCGCCTATCCGGATGCCGCGCTCGAAGAAAAAATCATCGCCACCGAGTCCGGCACCAAAGCTGCGACCGCCTCCGCACTGGTCCGCCTCGCGCACATGACGCGCAACCTCAAGGGCAACGGCCTCGACGAAGGCGCATCAACCCGGCTACTGGTACATGCCGCCAAGCTGATCGCCCGCGGCATTCCCGCCACCACGGCCTGCCACAGCGCTATTGCCGAAGCGCTATCCGACGATCCGGAAATGCTGCGCGCAATCGACGAGTTTGTGTCGTCGGTGTTCTGAACCGCGAATGGCCGCCGGCGCACATCGCAATGGCTGAAGCCAGGCTGACCGAAGCCGAACTCCGCGACCGGCTTGATTACCTGCTGAGTCCGGTGTTGTCGGCGCGGCGCACTGCGGCGCCGCTGGCTCAACTGCTGGCGCCGCTAACGCGCGAGCAACAGCATTTCGTGCTGCACTGGATCGAAGTCATCAACCGCAGCAATTACGAAATGGGTTACCAGTTCGCTGCTGCGGCACCGGCAGCACTCGTCCGGCTTGATGCCGCGGCCATTGAAACCTGGATCATCGAGGCCATGGACACCTACGACCGCGAAGGCCTGCATCGCGGCAGCGAAGTATTCCGGCAGATCGGGACCTGGACCGCGGTGGCCGCCGGCGCGGAAACGGCAACGTTCGACGAGTATGCGCATGTGCTCGAGCTGTTTGTCTGCGGCCTCGCCGGACGGCCGCTCAATCTCGACACCGCCGCCGAGCCCTGGACCGATACCGAAACGCTTTACCTGCCACCGCGGATCGCCACACTGCCGACCAAGGCCGGAAATTTCAGCATCTACAAGATACTGGCCACACTGCTCTGGGCCCAGGGTCGATTTGGCACCTTCCACGCCGATCTGAAGTCCGCGTGCGCCGGATTTGCCGACCCGGCGCGCGCCGCTGCGCTGCTCAGCCATCTCGAAAGCGTGCGCCTCGAGGCGCGCATAGGCCGTGCGCTGCCGGGCATCGCGCGTGACCTCGTCCGATTGCGCGGCGGCGAAATCGACGCGCGCTGCGCGGCGCTGACCGCGGCCGACGCCACCGTGGGCGACAGCATTACGCTGCTGCATCGCCTTTATGATGTCCTCGACGCCCCTCGATACGCCTGGACTACGA
The DNA here is from genome assembly GCA_041620115.1 of Burkholderiales bacterium. GTDB lineage: Bacteria > Pseudomonadota > Gammaproteobacteria > Burkholderiales > SG8-41. The sequence goes on from JBFKCU010000081.1 coordinate 4,417, forward strand.
AATTGCGGCCCACGGCACAGAAAATGCGCGATGCTCGCATCAAACGCGAACAGGGTGAACTGGCACGCGCACTCGCCGAACTGGCGCAGGAAAATGATCCCGGCACCGCGCCGGGCGCGGCGACACTGGAAAGGTTCCAGATCGATGCCGCCTCAGCCGCCGCCGACGGCAGCATCGATTTTGAACTGCAGTTCGACGGCGCGCCGCTGGCGCCGCCCGACCATGTCAGGCAACTGATCGATTCCGTGCTGCAGGATCTGGGCGATATTCCCGATGACTATCTGCAGGCGGCAGGCAGCGCCGCCTACGACGCCGGCGCACAGGTCAACACGGAAGAAGACGAATCCGCGGACGCCTGGCATAGTCTGCAACACGAAGCAGGCGCGCATTTCTACAACGAGTGGGACCACAAACGCCGGCACTACCGCAAGAACTGGTGCGTGCTGCGCGAAATCGACGTCAAGCCCGCGAGCAGTGACTTCGTCGCCGACACGCTCAACAAGTACCGGTCGCAGATCGTGCAACTGCGGCGCAGCTTCGAGTTGCTCCGCGGTGAAGACAAGATGCTGAAGCGCCAGGCCGCCGGCGACGACATCGACTTTGACGCGTTGGTTTCCGCATATACCGAACTCAAAAGCGGTCACGAACTGCCGGACCGGCTGTTCACCCGCCGCCACAAGAACGAGCGCGACCTCGCCGTGCTGTTCATGGTCGACATGAGCGGCTCGACCAAGGGCTGGATCAACGACGCCGAGCGCGAGTCACTGGTGATGCTGTGCGAAGCACTCGAGGTGCTGGGTGACCGTTACGCGATCTACGGATTTTCCGGCCTGACGCGCAAGCGCTGCGAGATCTACCGCATCAAGCGCTTTGATGAACCCTATGACGACGCCGTCCGGCAGCGCATCGCCGGCATTACGCCGCAGGACTACACGCGCATGGGTGTTGCCATCCGCCATTTGACCCGGCTGCTGAACGAGATCGAGGCCCGCACCAAGCTGCTGATCACGCTGTCCGACGGCAAGCCCGACGACTACAGCGACAACTACCGCGGCGAATACGGCATCGAAGACACCCGGCAGGCGCTGATCGAAGCCCACCGCGCCGGCGTGAAACCCTTCTGCATCACCATCGACAGCGAGGCGCGCGACTACCTGCCCCACCTCTACGGTCCGGTGAACTGGACGCTGGTGGATGATGTCAAACGACTACCGCTGAAGGTGGCGGATATTTACCGGCGGTTGACCGCCTGACCATCAAAAGGAGATCCCATGAGCACCCGCGATGCCTATGTCGAAAAACTGAAGGCCCAGCTCGACCAATGGAATGCCCAGATTGCCGAATGGGAAGCCCGCGGCAAGAAAGCACAGGCCGATACGCATCTCGAACACGAGAAACAGCTTGCCGCATATCGCCAGCAACGCGATCAGGCGCTGGAGCAATTAAAAAAAGTGCAGGGCGCATCCGCTGAGGCGTGGCAGGAACTGGCGCGCGGTGCCGATGAAGCCTGGGACCGCATGAAGGATGCGTTTGAGAAAGCCGGCTCGCAGTTCCGGAAATAGCCGGGCTGAAGACTGCCTTGCCAATCAGCAAGCAATGACTCATGTTCGCAGACCAGAATGTCCGGGTGCTGAACGTGGTGCGGGACTGGCTCGCCAAATATTTCCCGTTATAGCTGCGCTCCAACGATCGACCTGAGGCGTTAAACCCTGGTGCGGTAGCCTCAGCCACGAATCCTGATATTCCCTTTACCCTGTCAGGCGTCCCAGGTCGGACCATGCGGCGGATCGACGATCCGGGTGCCGCGGGCCAGCGCCGAGATGGCGGCCATCTCTTCGTCCGTAAGTCTTAAATCGAGCACCTTCAGGTTTTCGCGCAGCTGCCCGACGTTGATTACGCCGGGAATGGCGACGACCCGCTCCTGCTGCACCAGCCACCGCAATACGACCTGCGCAACGCTCCACTGTCGCTGCCGCGCAATCTCCTGCAGCACCGGGTCGTTCAGCACCGCGCCGCGCACCAGCGGGGAATGGGCGATCAGCACGAGCCCTTGCTCGCGCATCATCTGCAACAGCGGACGCTGACTCAGGTAAGGGTGATACTCGACCTGATTGGCCGCGAGATCGCCGACGATTTCCAGGGCCTGACGCAACTGAGCCGTCGGAAAGTTCGACACGCCGATGGTGCGCACCTTGCCCTGCTTGCGCAGCGCTGCAAATTCACCGAGCGCCCACTCCAGCGACACCTGCGGGTTGGGCCAGTGGATCAGCAGCAGATCGACGTAATCCGTCTGCAGCAGGCGCAGGCTTTTGTCCAGTTCGAGCGCAAGGTCGGACTGGGGTGGCGTCTTCGGGTGCAGCAGCTTGGTCGTCACCCAGATGTCGGCGCGCGGCACCGCAGAACGCGCCAATGCCCGCCCGACCGCCTCTTCGTTGCCGTAATACCTGGATGTATCGATGTAACGGTAGCCCTCAGCGAGCGCCGCCTCAACCAGGGCACAGCCGGCATCGCCGGTGTTGCCCAGCGTCCCGAAGCCGATGCCGGGCATCGTGTACTTCCCGATGATTTCTTTTTCCATGCGTAGGTTTCGTCTTCTTAAACCGCTGTTTTTCAGGAACCCGCTGTCTTTGTCCCAACGGACATATCGTCGACGGCGTCCGATTGAAGGGCGGTGCTGTATTGCCGCTTCCAGCCCGCAGCAGACAAGCGCTCAGACGACAGCCCCGTTATTACCGGTTCGCGTCAGGTCGGCGCGCAATCCGCCAGTCAGTGCAGTTGCGCCCGCACCGGTCGCTCGTCCATTTCTTCTTCGCTTTCTTCAGCCGCTGAGTCGTCATTCACCGCATCCGCCATCTGTTCCGGCGCATCGTCGGCCTCGTCGTCTGAATCCATGACGCCTTCGGCCATGCTGGGTGATTCTCCGGACAGCGCCGTCGCGAGATCGATTTCCGCATTGGGGGTCTGCTCGACCAGATTACCCAGATCGGTCAGCGGCGGCAGCTCTTCCAGCGAACGCAGGTTGAGATCGTCGAGAAATGACCGGGTGGTTGCAAAAATCTCCGGCCGGCCCGGCACTTCGCGATGGCCGATGACATCGATCCAGCCCCGCGCTTCCAGCGCCTTCAGGATGCCCGGAGACACCGTGACGCCACGGATTTCCTCGATGTCTCCACGTGTAACAGGTTGTTTATAAACGATAATTGCCAATGTCTCGAGCACCGCCCGGGAATACTTCGGCGGCTTCTGCGGATCCAGGCGGTCGAGAAACTTCTGTGACTCCGGACGCGCACGAAAGCGCCAGCCCGAAGCCACGCTGACCAGTTCCACGCCGCGTCCTTCCCAGTCGCTCTTCAGATCATCGAGCACCTTGCGCAACGTGTCGTTGTCCAGCTTTTCATCGAAAAGTTTTTTCAGCGCGATCAGCGACATCGGCTCGGTCGTCACCAGCAGCGCGGTCTCCAGCACATGCTTGATGTGGGCGAGGTCCAGCGCGGCGGTTTCGGTGCCCGCTTCGGTGTTTTCTTCGATGTGATCGGTAGTGTCTTCAGCCATGGTGTTCATTGCACGGCAGCCACCGGGCTGCCCTTGAGTTTGACGTAAATCGGCGAGTAAGCCTGTTCCTGGCTGACCTCGATGAGTATTTCCTTGGCCAGCTCCAGCACCGCCAGAAAACTGACCACCAGCACCGGCACGCCCTGCTCCGGCGAAAAGAGGCGCGTGAATTCGACATAACCCTCCGTCTGCAGCACGCGCAGGATGCGGGTCATGTGTGCACGCACCGACAGCTCTTCGCGCGTGATTTTGTGATGCCGGTTGATTGCGGCGCGCTGCAGCAGGCCCAGCCATGCCAGTTTCAGGTCTTCAACATTGACGTCCGGCAGACGCAGCGACGCCTCGCGTTCGAACAGCACCTGCACCACGGTGAAATCGCGGCCCGCCTGCGGCATCTCGTTCAGACCCTGCGCCGCGAGCTTCATCTGCTCGTATTCCATCAGGCGACGCACCAGCTCGGCGCGCGGATCCTCTTCCAGCTCGGTGTCCTTGGGCCGCGGCAGCAGCATGCGCGACTTGATCTCGATCATCATTGCCGCCATCAGCAGGTACTCCGCTGCCAGTTCGAGCTGCGTGGTGCGCATCAGTTCAACGTATTCCAGGTACTGCAAGGTCAGCTTCGCCATCGGGATTTCGAGGACGCTGATGTTTTCCTTGCGGATCAGGTAGAGCAGCAGGTCCAGCGGACCTTCGAACTGTTCGAGGAAAATCTCCAGCGCATCCGGCGGGATATACAGATCCTGCGGCATTTCCAGCACCGGCTGGCCGTACACCAGCGCGACCGGCACAGCCATGGCGGCGGCGGGGTTCTCGGCTTCACTCATGGCGGGAATTCGAACGACGGTCAGCGACGATCACCAGGGCAGCGGGGGCGATCCGGCCAACGCAGACTGCGTCGTGGTTCGCTTTGTTGTTTTGCGGGTGTTGCATCGGCGTATTTTACCGATATTTGACGGCGCACCCAATGGCAAAGCCTGTGCATCCGGCGCGCCGCGGTAAACCCTTGACGCAAATGCTATTTAAGCGGCCTCATCGTGCCAGCACCAGGAACAGCACTGCGCACAGGGCAACGACGGACACGACCACCGCGACGATGCCGAGGATGAAATTCTGCCGGTGCCGGCTTTCCGCCAGCGCTGCGCCGCGCTCGAGCACCTCGACCGTGCTCTTGATCTGCAGCGCCAGTTCCTTGATATGCGCATCGTTCGCCGACGCAGC
>JBFKCU010000082.1:0-9164 GCA_041620115.1 Burkholderiales bacterium
ATGTTGCGCAGCTCCCCCTCGATCCGGCTGCGCGCGATACCGACTTCACCGGCTTCGTTGATCAGGCGATCCAGTGTATCGGCATGGATGCGCAGCATCGCGGCGCCCTGCAGCGGCACCTCGGGGTGCGGCAATGGTCCGGGCCTGGCCGACGCTGGCGTCGTTGTTGCCGGTGCGGGTTGAGTCGCGGTAATGGGGGCCGCGGGTGTCACCTCGGCAACGGCGGGTGCGCGCAGGCGTTCAACGCCCTCGGAAAGACGGTCGACCTGCAACTCAATGTCGTCCAGCAGCGCCATTGTCGGCGTGCCGGTCGCGATGGCGGCTTCCAGGCGTGACTCCATCAGATGGGTGAGTTCACCCAGCCGCATGGCTCCGGCCATGCGCGCGCTGCCCTTGAGCGTATGCAGGGCGCGCTGCAAAGCCTGTTGAATCTGCGCATCACCGGGGGCGTTTTTCCAGTCGCGCAAGTCGCGGCTGATCTGCGGCAGCAGCTCGAGCGCCTCTTCCAGAAAAATGGGCAACAGATCCGGATCCAGATCGTCGCGTATCGCGCGTTGCTCCTGAACGGTCTGCGTTGCCGCCGCGCGGACCAGCGCGGCATCATCGATCGGCTCGAGCTCGAACGCAGCGTCCGCTGCCGCGGGTTCCGCCGCAGACGGTGCCGGCGCCTGCGCGGTTTCGGCGAGGTTCTCCGCCACGGCTGGCTCCGGGTCCGGCACGGGCGGTGATTGCAGTCGCTGGATCAGCGCATCCAGTTCGGCGATAAGACCGTCCGCCGCGGCAGGATACTGTTGCCGGGAAATGTCGTCGAGCATCGCGTCGAGGGATGCCGCAGTGCGCTGCAGCAGTTCGAGGTCCTCGGGTCGTGAAACCAGCCGCGCGTTGGGCAGGCACTGCTCCAGCCGCATGGCGAGGTCGGCCGGCGGCGCCAGTCCGGCCGTACGCGAAATGCTGGCCAGGGTATGGGCGGCGATCTCAAGCGGGCTGCTGGCCTTGCTGCCGGGCGCTTTGCACCAGGCGCCGATCTCGGAGTGGAGTGTTGCCAGATGCTGCTGTGCCTCCTTGCGATAAATGTCGAAAAAGGCTTTCGACACGCGCGCCGGACCGATGACGATCTCGTCCGGTTCCGCGACAGGTGTTGCGGCTGCAGGCTCGGGTTGCGGCGGTGCGATTGCGGCCACCGTGCCCGTGTCCGCGGCTGTTGCAGTCTTCAGCGCGGTGGCCATCGCGGTCAGCGGACCGGCATCAATGACCGGTTGCTTGCGTTCCGAGAGTTCCCCTACCCAGGTCGTGAATGAGCGCGTGGCGAGTTCGATCATTTCAAGCAATGCCGGCGTGGCGGGCCAGCGCTGCTCCAGCCAGTGATTCATGGCCTGCTCGATTTCCCAGGCGGTCTCGCCCAGATCGTTCAGGCCGACCATGCGGCCACTGCCTTTAAGGGTATGGAAGCCGCGGCGTATGGTGGTGAGTGCGTCGATGTCCTGCGCGTTGGCGCGGCAGGCTGGAAGCGCATTGCCGATGGCGGCGATGACTTCGCGCGCTTCTTCGAGGAATACGTCCAGCAGTTCGTTCTCGAACTCCGCCAGCGCTGCTACGGGATCGGCGGTTGCGGGTTTCGCAACGGGTTCTACCGCGGGCAGGATGTGCGGTTCAATGATGCTGATGCTCGCCCGTACCGAGATATCGGTGGCTGATCCCGCGGTTACGGCAGGCGGAGGGGCATTGCGCAGCGCCAGACGCTCGAAAAAGACGTCCAGAGCGTTTTCCACCGGGGCCATGCCGCGAAGGCAGGGGTCGAGGAAGAAGCCGAGGCTGCTCAAGCCCTCGACGATGGTGTCCATGTCGGTGTCTTTCCAGGCGGGATCGGCACTCGCGCACTTGGCAATCAACTTGTTGCAGATGGACTGGACTTCGGCCGCACGGTCAAAACCCACGACCGAAAGGGCGCCGTGAATCTGCTTGAGGTAGGGCGGCAGCGATGCGAGGGTTTCGACGCGGGCATGGTCACGCGCGTAGCCATCGAGAATCTGCTCCACATGCTGCAGATTGCTGAGGATTTCCCTGGCCACCTGCATTTGCAGCTTGAGCCGGCTGATTTCCTGCGTCAGTTCATCCTGCAGCCCCGGCGGCACCGGCTTTGCGGCGCCGCCCTTGACGGCATCAAGCAGCCAGCCGCCCATGATTTCCACCTGCCGATCCAGCCCCGGCGGCGCGTCGGTAAAGCGGTCGACGATGTTTTCAATCAGCAGAAACGCTGAAGCCATCTCCGTGATCATCAACTGGCTTTGCCGGGGATATGGGTTGGGCAGGCGAGTCAAAACGATGGCCACCAGATCGATCATCCGGATCATCTGCACATTGCCAAGGTCGTGGATTTTTGCCTTCAATGCGGCAGCGGATTCCCGCAGCGTCTGCAGCGCAACGGAATCTCCGGAGACGTACTGGATCCACGCATCCTTGATCGATTGCACACGGGCCCGCACTTCGTTCAGTGCCGGCTCAAGCCAGTCCATGTCGAACTCCATCAGCCCGGGCATGTCCGGCTCTGGAAACAGGCTGTCGAGCTGGTAGAGCTGCTTGATTTCGCGCAGGCGCGGGGATGATGCATCGCACTTGGCAATGGCATACAACACGTCGCGCAACAGCGGATGCAGATCCGGCGTGTCGCCTTTCGCGAGGTCCCGTATGCGCAGGTCAATCTTGCCGCACAGCGATTTCGCAGTGGCTTTCCACGCGGCGGAGGCTTTCGGATGCATCAATCCGTCGATCAGTCCGGTGGCAGCCCACCATAGGGATCTCGGTGGCTGCAGCTGCGCGGCGATGGCGGCCAGTGCTTCCAGCGCGGCCCGCATGTCTCTCAGGCCGTCCTGTGCCGCGGGTGTGCGCAGCGTTGCGAGCAGTCCGCGCTGGAAGCGAGAGCGCTGTGCCAGCAGGGCTGCAGGAAGCTTTTCGAGCGCGACCGTCACAGCTGCGGTACTGACCGGCGCATCCGGCGCCAGATCGGGAAAAAACAGATCTTTCTCCGTTACATCGGTCTTGCCGTGCAATCCGGAGATCTCGCGGTACAGGGGGAAAAGCCTGATCGGTGCGTTACTGCCGCCTTTGGCAAGCCCGTCGATGAACTCCTTCAGGGCAAGGACCGCACGATCCAGCGTGCCCGCAACCGAGGGTTTGACGACCGGCTGGGCGGTGACAGCGGACAGGGCTTGTTCGACGGATTCGCAGAAGCGCACTGCGCCGTCGAGGCCGAGGATGTTCAGCGCCCCCGTGACCTGGTGAATCTGGTCGGGAGATTTTTTCAGCAATGTCACGGCCGCGGGGTCGGCGAGGAGCCGCGCGATGTCCTCCCTTACCGATTTCAGGGCGTGGTCAACCTCGGGTTTGACCCAGGACAAGGTGGGCGCGAGCGGGGCGGGCATTATGGGGCGATTCGTCGCAGGTTCATCAGATTACGCAAGATGGCGGTTTGCCTAGGTCAGCTTGAAGCCGGACACCGAGCGTTTGAGTTCCTCCGCCAGTGAGGTCAGCTCAGTGGCTGACTGAGCGGTTTTCTGCGTCCCGGCCGTGGTCAGTTGCGTAATGTTCAGAATGCCTTTCATGCTGGCAGCGATCTGCGCGGCTGATTTGGCCTGATCCTGCGTGGCATCGGAGATTGCGCCGATGTGTTCGGCCAACTGGGTCGACACGCGCTCAATCTCGTGGAGGGCCTGTCCTGCCTGGTCCGCCACCTTGGCCCCTTCCACCACGCCCTGCGTGCTGCGTTCCATGGCCTCGACGGTGCTCTGCGTATCCTGTTGAATGATCTTGACGATTTCGGTGATGTGTTTGGTGGCCTCCGCCGAACGTTCGGCCAGTCGCTGCACCTCCTCGGCGACGACGGCAAAGCCGCGGCCGGCATCGCCGGCGGACGCCGCCTGAATGGCGGCGTTCAACGCCAGCACGTTGGTCTGTTCGGTAATGCCGGTGATCAGTTGCACGATCTCGCCGATTTCCTGCGAGCTCTCGCCCAGCCGCTTGATGCGCTTTGATGTTTCCTGAATCTGCTCACGGATTTCGTCCATGCCGTTGATGGCGTTACGCACCGCCTGCGCACCTTTTTCTGCGGCATTCAGGGAGTTTTGCGCCACGCGCGCCGACCGGTTGGCGTTCTCGGAAACCTGGTTGATCGATTGCGCCATCTGTACCACAGACTGGCCCGTCGCCTTGATTTCCGTTGATTGCTTCTGGGTGGCGGTGAGCAGCTGAGTTGCGATTTTCTGCGCGTTGCCGGTCGCGGTGGTCACCTGATCCGCGGCCGTCGTGATGCCGGTGACCAGTTGTCGGATCTGCTCAATCGTGTAGTTGATGGAGTCGGCAATAGCGCCGGTGACATCCTCGGTGACCTTGGCCTGTACCGTGAGGTCACCGTCGGCGACACGGCCCATTTCGTCGAGCAGCAGCAGGATGGCGTCCTGATTGCGCTTGTTCTCCTGCTCGCTTTGCAGTGCCCGGCGCCGTGCATCGTCAAGGAATACCTTGCCCAGAAGAAACAGGCAGCCCAAAGCGAGCAGCGCCGATGCGATTGCTGCACTGACATAAAGAATCTGGGCTGCAGTGTTCTGTCGATAGGCATCCGTCAGCGTTGAAGGCAACTGGAGCAGCGCTTCACTTGCGGCGAATACGTCGCGGTTGCCCTGCTTGGCGAGGGCCAGATCAGTCATGCTTGAGACAATCGTGTTCACGCCGGCAGCAAACGGAGCAAACACCTTGTTCAGGTCTGCCGCCTTGCGCTTGGCTTTCTCGTCGCTAATCGGGCGGATTGCGCTCTTGCCCTTGCCCGTGCCGAGCAGGGCGTTGAGCGTTTCCTGGTAGTCGCGGGTGTTGCTGCGCAGATTCAGGGCCACCTGCGGGTTGGGCGTCTCCGTGGACAGGAGGCGCAGTGCGTCGTCGAAATTGAAATTGGCAACGTCCGCATGCAACTGGCGGGCGAATGTGGTTATCGCATAGGATTCCCTTGCGTCCATGGTGGCGATGGCGAGTTCCTGCGCAAGCAACGACAGTCGCGGTGCGGATTTCTGGATCAGGTCCTCAAGACTCTTCAGGTCGATCAAACCCTTCTGTTGCGCCAGGATCAGGTTGATGTTTTTCTCGACGGGCGCCCATTGCTTGGCCAGATCCGCCAGTGTTGCCTGCATGGCCGATGGCGATGGTGCCACGTCCACGTTGTCCTTCTCGCCGCCGGAGGTAAGCAGTTTCAGATTTGCCTTGAACCGGTCACGGCTTTCCTGCAACTGCTTGAACGCGACCGGGATGCCCTGCGCCGCCTGTTGGGCACTGTTTGCAATCCGTTGCGAGAGCATCTGCATCTCTGTGGCCGTGGATATGTATACGGCGTTCTGAGCGGCCTCGCGATTCTGCAGCGTCGCCAGCAGTGCGGCGCCCAGCAGGAACGCGCCGAGCAGGGCAAGCAGCACCCGGAACTGTTGCGTTACCGGCAACCGGCCAATGACCGGCAAGCCTCGCGGGCGCTCCTGTTCGCCGGCTGTCTGCGCCTGATCGGGGCCAGCGGACTTGCTGTCCGGTTTGCGCCGCGAAAAATTCTTCAGTATCTTCATGTTGAGCCCCGGTTGAGCGTAAATTTGTTGTCTTTGATCAAATGCCGACTTGGAGGAAGTCCGAGTGTGCGATCAACTGCTGCGTATCCAGGTGTTTCCATTGCTGCGATTGCCGGTCGATGAACTGTGTTGTCGTCCACGGCGATGCGCCCGCACTGCTGTCGACGTTGAGCTGTTCGTCGCGATAAAGACCCAAGACCCGTTCTACCAGCAGACCGCAATAGATCCGGTACTTGTCGGCAATCAGCAGCAGCCGGGAGTCCTCGGTCACGGTGGTGGCGGCACCCTCGATGAATGCGCGGAAATCAACCACGCTGTACAGATTGCCGCGGATATTGGTCACGCCCAGGAACCACGCACGCGTCAGCGGCACTGGAAACACCCGGGGTGCCGGTATGACCTCACTGGTATCGGCAAGATCAATCAGCCAGCGGCTGCGCCCAGCCTGCACACCGAGCTTGGACGCCGACTGTCCTGCCGCCGGGTTGACCAGGCGCGCCGACAGCGTGCGTTGATAGTCGCGCAGTGAAGGTTTTTCAGCCATCAGCGTGTATCAGGTCCGTATCCAGGTTCCGTGTTTCAATCCGGCATCTCAGCCCAGGGCCGAAATCTTCGCCAGCAGCTCGTCCTTGCTCACCGGCTTGACGACGTAGTCGCGCGCGCCCTGGCGCAGGCCCCAGACCCTGTCTGTCTCCTGACCTTTGGATGAGCAGATGATCACGGGAATATGCTTGGTTGCCTCATCCCGGGTGAGCGCGCGTGTCGCCTGAAAACCGTTCTGGCCCGGCATGACGACGTCCATTACGACCAGATCCGGTTTAAGCTGCCGCGCTTTCGCGAGCCCGTCGGCCGCGCTGTCAGCACCAAATACCTGGAAACCGCTTTTGGACAGCATTTCGGTTAGGTGCTGGCGATCGGTCTCGGAATCGTCGACGACCAGTATGTTTTTAATGGGCATGATGGTGTTCTCCTAAAAATGGTCAGGCCGGCTCTGCTTCACCGGTGTAATCCAGAACGGCCCGGATCAGATCTTCCTTGTTAAAGGGCTTGGTCAGATAACGATCGGACCCGGCCAGACGGCCGCGTGCCCGGTCAAACAGCCCGTCCTTGCTCGACAACATGATGACGGGTGTGGACTTATAGACAGGGTTTTGTTTGATCAGGGCGCAAGTCTGGTAACCGTCGAGCCTGGGCATCATTACATCGACAAATATGATGCGCGGCTGGTGATCGCTGATTTTCGACAGCGCATCAAAACCGTCCTCGGCAAGAATGACTTCGTATCCGGCTTGACGCAGAAAAATCTCCGCGCTCCGCCGGATGGTATTGCTGTCGTCAATGATCAGTACCTTGACGGCGTCCTTTGCTGCTGAAACATTCATCAATTACCCCTCTTCAACCTCGCGCGCAGCCTTATCGGCGCACGACCGGCTTACGTGCTGAAGCAGTGCATCTGGCCATTTATTGTTGTTTCGAACAGAAGGCGGGGTAATTCGCCTGAAACACCGCTTCCGGATGCCACATGAATCTCATCACGGCCGGTGTTGAATGTGCGTCACATGTATGCCGTCTATGGCGGCTGCACATGTTGTTTTCCCCTGTTGCAGATACGCTAGGCAATCTACTGGCCTTTGCGCAGCAAAGCAAACCTAACAAACCGGTAAGTTTGGGAATTTATCGTGCAGTGTGACAAAGTTCACACCGACCACCAGTGGCGCACGATGTGGAAGTAAACTGGTGCGGCAAAACAGACCGATGCAGCGCGGTCGAGCATCCCACCGTAACCCTCGACCGTCATGCCCCAATCCTTGACGCCGCGGTCGCGCTTCATCGCCGACAGCACCAGTCCGCCGAAAAACCCCATCAGCGTGGCGGCCAACGAGACCAGCGCGGCCTCGATCACCGAAAACGGGGTCATCCACGACAGCAGCATGCCCAGCGCGACCGCGGTGGCAATGCCGCCGACAAAGCCCTCTACGGTCTTGTTTGGCGAAACCAGAGGCGCAATCTGGCGCTGGCCGCAATAGCGGCTGCAGACATGATGGAAAATGTCCCCGCTCTGCACGATCAGCACCAGGAAAACAATGAGGAACACGTTACGGCCGCCATATCCGGGGATGTGCAGATTAAGCAGCGCCGGCACGTGGGAAATGCAGTAAACCGTGATCATCAATCCCCACTGAATGGTACCGGTGCGTTCCATGAAACTGCGGGCGTCTGATTTCACCGCCGACAGTATCGGCAGGAACAGGAAGGCATAGGCCGGGATGAACACCGAATACATGCCATACCACTCGACGCCGATCAGGAAATACTGGAACGGCAGTACCACGAAAAACGCCATGACCAGCGCCTGATGATCACCGCGTCGCGTCGGTGCGATGGTGAGAAACTCGCGCAACGCGGTAAATGACACGAATGCGAACAATACGATGACCCCGACGCGCCCGGCCAGCAGCGCAAGGCAAATCGTGACGCTCATCACCCACCACGTCTGGATGTGGATGTTCAGATTGTCGATCAGCGAATGCGGATTCCCGTCGGCAATCCTGAGTTTCAACCATGCGCCCAGCATGGACATGGCCAGGAGCAGGATCAATATGCCTGCAGCGATCAGCCATGTGGTCTGGACATGGTTCATTGATCCGCCGGCTGCGCCGCCTCCCTGGTCGCCAGCAGTGCGGCGCGGATACGCCCGAGAAACGCGTCCTTGTCCTCTCCCGCCTGCAGCCGCAGCGGCGTGCCGAAACTGATCGAGCACAGCAGAGGCACAGGCACCAGTTCGCCCTTGGGCAGGAGCCGGCCAAGATTGTCCATCCACACCGGCACGAATTCGACCTGCGGAAATTTCTGCGCGAGGTAAAACACCCCGCTCTTGATCGGCAGCAGCAGTTCGTCGGTGGTATTGCGCGTGCCTTCCGGGAAAATGATCATGGAGTCGCCGGCATTGAGTGCTGCAGCCATGATGTCTACCGGCTCGACGCTACTGTCTTCGCGACTGCGTTCGATGACCACGCCGTGCAGCACGTCATGGATGATGTAGCGCTTCAGTGCACTGGCGTTCCAGTAATCGGCGCCGGCCACCGGTCGTGTCACGTGCCGCAGTTCCGCGGGCAGCGACGCCCAGATCAGCGCGAAATCGGCATGACTGTTGTGATTGCCGAAATAGACACGTTGCACCGGTACCGGTGCGCAACCGATCCAGCGCGCCTGTGCACCGGTGACAAGCCGGGTGAAGCGTGTCAGCGCCCAGGACATTGCTTCGGGCACGAAACGCCGCAGCAGTTCAGTTGATCGCATCCTCTCCTCGAAGCTGCCCGGTTTCTTGTTTTGTCGCAACGGGACTCCGCATTGTAGACGAGCTTCAGGCGCGCTGTACAGACGGTTTCATTGACACTGAATCCGCCGCTTTTGTATAGTCGGGAACGCCTTTGCGCCGGCGACCAGTCATGCTCAACGCGGCGCGCGCCCACCATCCACGGAGACCTCAATGTCCAAGATCACCCTGCAGCAGGCCAATACCATTATCGAGAAAGCGTTTGCCAAGGCGAAGGAGGCCAAAATCAAGCC
>JBFKCU010000083.1:0-9140 GCA_041620115.1 Burkholderiales bacterium
CGCAGTTGTCGAACTTTTCCTTGAGCTTGTCCGCCGGCAGCGGTTTGTCGACGCTGCGGCCCAGCGCCTGGTCGGTCTTGGTGCTGACCACGCGGCCGTCGGTCGTCGTCACTTTCACTTCGGCGCCGAAATGGTTGTCGGCAGGGAATTGCGCGGTGGTGTAGGTGGTGGCGTGGACTTTCGGCAGGATCGCGCGCGTGGCCGGGTCTTTCCAGGTGTCGCCTTCGAACTGCTCGATTCTTATCGCGCCGTCCTTCAGCGCGCGCGCCAGTGTGTACTGGACGCTGAATTTTGCATCCAGCGAAGATTGCGGATCGGGACGGTTGGTATGTTCCAGCCGGCGCGGGTGGGTCCAGGATTCGATTTTGGCGACGTTGTCGGGCGTGAGGCCGTGCTTGTGAACCAGTTCCAGCATGCAGTCGATGGCCGGATGGGTGCTGCCGCAGCAGGGGTAGGACTTGATCGCGATGGCGGGGCGGGTGATGTCCAGCGGGTTTGCCCAGTTCGGCAGAATCCTGTCGATGGCGTAATTGCCGGCACCGTTGAACACTTCGAAATAGCCCTGCTTGTGTTCGAAGGCCTGCGGCCCGGCCGTGAAACCGTCGCGCGCGAGCAGTGCGGCGAGCAGGCCGTTCCTGGAGCAGTGGCCGACATGCAGCGGCTTGGTCATGGTGCCGAAGTTGGATTTGATGCCGCTGGAGAACGATGCGGCGATCGACAGTGCGGTGGCCGTTTGTTCATCGGATAGTTTCAGCAGGTGCGCGCACGCCGCGGCGCTGCCGAATACGCCCAAGGTCGCAGTCGGATGCCAGCCTTTGGTGTACTGATAAAAATTCACACCCAGTGAGATCTTGCATTCGGTTTCAAAACCGGCGACGTAGGCGGCGATGAAATCCTGACCGCTGGCGCCGATTTCATCGGCGAGAGCGAACAGTGCGGGGAGAATCGGCGCCGACGGATGCCCGCCCAGCGTGTTGTTGCAGTCGTCGAAATCGAGCGCGTGTGAGCCGGTGCCGTTGACCAGCGCGGCATCAAGCGCGCCGATGCGTTTGGCGTGGCCGAACACCAGCGAGGGTCCGGTGCCGGTGCCGCAGACACCGAGCGCGATGCGCGTGCAGTCTTCGGCGGCGCCGGCGAGGGTGACGCCGACGGTGTCGAGGATCCCGACTTTGGCCCACTGCACGGCCTCGGCCGGCAGAGTGTTGTACTGTAACTCGTTGATTTTATTAGATAAATTGATGGCGAAGCTCATCGCGGTTCTCCTGCCGTAGCGCCGTTGAGGGGCGCAGCCGCGTGGCGCGGCGTGGGTAGTGGCGGAAGAGAGTGGGAGTCGAACCCACACAGGACCGCTCGCGGCCCCTACCGGGTTTGAAGTCCGGCCGCCCCACCGGGAGCGATTCCCTTCCGTTGTTCCGTATTGCGCGACCGTCATTGTAAGGCGTCGTGGCTTGGACGCGAAATCCGGTTCCAGACTGTGGTGCGGGGCATGGGCCGCGCGGGGTCGCGCGTTATACTTTCGGCGCACTCAAAAACCGAATAACAGGAGGATGTGATGAATTCAGCAAAATGGTCTGCGCTGGTTGTAGCCGGCACGCTGGCCCTGGCAGGGAATGCGGCGCTCGCCGCAGGCTATCCCGAGAAATCGGTGGAAATGGTGGTCGCGGGCAGCGCCGGTGGCGGCCTCGATACCGTGGGCCGTGCGATTGATACGGCGTTGCGCGAGACCAAGCTGTTTCCGGAGAACTTTGTCATCAAGAACGTCGGCGGCGCCGGCGGCAATGTGGCGCGGGCGCAGGTGCACCAGAAGAAGGGCGACGGCCACATGCTGTACGTGGAGTCGAACCGCATTTACGTGAACCGCATCGTCGGCACGACACCGTTGACGCACCGTGACGTGACGCCGATCGGCCGCCTGATCACTGAATACATCGCCTGGGTGGTGCGCGAGGATTCACCCTACAAGACGCCCAAGGATATTTTCGACAAGCTGAAACAGAATCCTGACTCCGTGGTGTTCGGCGTGGGTACTGTGCCGAGCAATGACCAGATGAATATCCTGCGGCCGATCATGGCCTCGGGCATCGATCCGAAGAAGGTCAAGGTAGTGGCTTTCAAGAGCGGCGGTGACCTGATGATCCAGCTGCTCGGCGGCCATGTGCCGGTGATTTCGACCGGATTGTCGGAGGCGATGGAGCAGGTGAAGGCAGGCAAGGCACGGGTGATCGCGGTGTCGGCGCCGAATCCGCTGCCGGGCGAGCTGGCCAAGGTGCCGACCTGGCGTTCGATGGGCATCGACGTCGCCATCCTGCACTGGCGCGGCGTGTTTGCACCGCCGGGTGTGTCACCCGAGGTCGTTGCCTACTGGAACAAGACGCTGGGCCAGATGGTGAAGACCGACGCGTGGAAGAAACAACTGGAGACTTACGGCTGGTTTGATGCCTATGCCGACTCGGCGGCGTTCCGCAAGGATCTGGACGCCGAGGAGAAGGTCTACACGGAAATACTCACGGACCTGGGCATGGCCAAGGGCGTGAAGAAGTAACAGCCCGTTTTACGTTCGGAAAAACTGCCGGTCGCGACCGGCGGTTTTTTATGGCTTGCGCGCGGCGTTGAGCACTACGGGTGCGATCTCCACCGTGCTGTCGCCGTCGGTCACCCACACCGTGCTGTCCTGGATGGTGCATTGGAGCGCCATGTTGCGTTGCGCCAGCACCACCAGCGCCTGAGTGGCCTGCAGGGGCAGGTCGATGACCGTCAGGTTGTCCGGCCGGGACAGCGCGTTGTGCATGTCCTGCCACCAGCGTTCGGCGCCGCGGCCGTAGGCGTAGAGTACGACGCGGGCGGCGCGACCACAGGCCCTGCGCACGGATTTCTCATCGGGCAAACCAACGTCGATCCACAGGTCGATGGCACCCGTGAGGTCTTTTTGCCACAGTGCGGGTTCGTCTTCGCTGCTCAGCCCCTTGCCGAACGCGAGCGCGTCGCTGGCGTTCAGCGCAAACGCCAGCAGCCGCACCATCATGCGTTCGTCGGTCTCGGAAGGATGGCGTGCCAGCACCAGCGCGTGGGTGGCGTAATAGCCGCGATCCATGTCGCTGATGGTCAGTTCGGACTTGAAGATGGTTGCGTTGAGTGCCATGGCTGGTTACTGTGCGGCGATGATGAAGGCGTTGACATGACTGTAACGGATGAAACCGTGATTGCGACGACCCGCAACTGGCTGGAAAAGGCAGTGATCGGGCTTAACCTCTGTCCGTTCGCACGTACGCCGTATCAGCAAGACCGCATCCGCTTTGTCGTCAGTGATGCGACAACACCCGCGGCGCTGCTGGACGGGCTGGTGGTTGAAATGCAGTGGCTGGCTGCGGCGGATGCGCGCGAGGCCGAGACCACGCTGCTGATCCACCCGCAGGTATTGCAGGATTTTTCCGACTACAACGACTTCCTCGAACTGGCGGATCGGTTGCTCGAAGACCTCGGTCTCACCGGCGTGCTGCAGGTGGCGAGCTTTCATCCGCAGTACCGGTTCGCCGGCACCGACGCCGACGATGTCAGCAATTGCACCAACAGGTCGCCGTATCCGATGCTGCATCTGCTGCGCGAAGCCAGCATTACGCGTGCGGTGGACGGTCATCCGGACCCGGCCAGAATTTACGAAACCAACATCGAGACGTTGCGCCGGCTTGGCCCTGCCGGGTGGACGCGACTGGGCGTGGGCCGGCCTGACGAAGACTGACACGCCGGTGCTACTTCAGGCGCGCGGCAATGGCATCGGCAACGCGCGTCGCTTCCGCCATGGCGTCGCTCAGGCTGCCCCCGCAGCCGCTGCGCACCGCGCCCGCGGCCCAGATGCCGCCGACGGCGGTTTCGAAGGCGTCATTGGTGGTGATGAAGCCCTTGGCGTCGCGCTGGACGGCGGCCGGCAGGAACGCATTGTTCGGTTCCAGGCCGATGTAGACAAACAAACCGGCGCATGGAATTTCCTCGCTGCCGGCGGCCGTGCGGATGCGCAGCTTCTCGACCATCTGGCCGCCGAGCGCGGCTTCGACGGTCGTGCCGAAACGCGGCGTGATTTTTTCATTGGCTTTGACCTGATCAACGAAATGCGGCTGCGCGCTGAACGCGGTGCCGCGGTGAATCAGGTGCACCGTGGCGCAGTACTGGCTCAGCACCAGCGCTTCCTGCAGCGCAGAATCCCCGCCGCCGACCACGGCTACGGTTTCATTCTGGAACATGGGCCCGTCGCAGTCCGCGCATTTGGACACGCCGCGGCCCTCAAACTCGGCTTCACCGGGGATGCCCAGGGTTTTCAGGCGTGCACCGCTGGCGATGACGATCTGTCGTGCGGTGTAACTGCCGCCATCGGTGGTGACATTGAAAGTGCCGTTGGCGGCGGCAATGGCGGTTACGGGCTCCTGGATGCTGGCGACGCCGGCATCGGCATTGGCCTGGGTCATTTCAGCGGCGAAGGCGGCGCCACCGGCGTCGGCGCCGGACGGGGCAGGATGAAGTTCGTTCACATTCAGCACCAGTCCGCCGAAGATCTGCTGTTCGAAGGTGGCGGCTTTGAGGTCGTGGCGGGCGAGCGCACCGGCCGCGGTGAGCCCGGCGATGCCTTCGCCGATCACGATGACGTCAAAAGTGGTGATGGACATGGAGTTCCTTCAATAACGTTTGTTGCGGAACGGCGGACGCTGCTGCGGCTTGCGCGCGGGTGAGGGTGCCGGTGCGGCGGTCTTCTTCGGGTCCGGCGGCGGCGCCGGTTCGGCGGCGCCGAGAATGGGCACGAAATCCTTGCGCATCTTGCGCGCGTCACCGACGCGCTGCGTGATCATCAGGGTATCCATGGTTTCGAGTATCTCGATGGCCAGCGTGCGGCCGATGCCGGTGGCGTCGCGGTACTGCGCGGCGGTAAAGAGCCCGTTCGGCTGCTTCGCCCAGGTTGCCTGCGCGGTCGCGGCCAGCGTCGCCATCGTGGCCTTCAGGTAGAAACGCTCGGCGCCGACGCGGTAGAGATTGCCGGCTTTCATCTGGCGGTAGAGAAAATCCTTGAGGATGGCGTCCTTCAGTTTCAGTTGCGGTGCGAGTTCGCGCAGCGGCGGCGGATTGAATCCGGCCGCAGTGAGCACGGGCTGCACCGTCTCCCACATCTGCGCATCGGCGCTGTTGGCAGTGGTGTCATGGCCGGGTTGGCGCACCAGTGAGCTGTGGATCTCGATCTTGCGCTGCTCGGCCAGCAGGCGCAGCACCTGGCCGAAGGCGTCGGCATCAAGGTTGGCGGCGAGTTCCATGCGCAAGGTTTCGCTTTCCAGGCCCGGCGCCTGCGGTTGCGCTTGATGAAACGCCATGACCTTTTTGGTAATTTCGCCGTGCAATGCGCTGAGGCGCTGTTGCGTGATCGCGATGCGGTGGTCCTTGCCCAGAGGCACCAGTTGCGCGCGGGTGTAAATGGCGGCAGCGACGTCCGGCAGCAGATTGAAAATGGCTTCGAAATGCGCCAGGTCGACGGCACGGTCGCCCGTCGTCAGCGTGGCCAGCGCGGTATCGGCGTCAGCGGACTCCAGTGCCGCCAGCGTGGCGTCGCGGGTCTTGCTGCGGCGTACGGCCGGGGGCGCGGGATCGATGATGACGCCGCCGCCGATGGTGCGCATGGCCGACTGATCGCGCAGGATGAAGCGGTCGCCGTGCAGCGCGGATACCGGCGCATCAAGTACCAGCTGGCCGATGCCCCCGGCGCCCGGCGCCAGCGCTTCGCCGCGACGCAGCGACACGCGCGCGGTGACATCGGCCGTGGCGAGATGCAGGTGCACCGGGGTCCAGTGTTTCAGCGCATGGGTCCCGGCGGCGAGTACATTCAGCCGCACATCGAGCCTGCGCGTCGGGCGGTGAATGGCCGCGGCCATGACCCAGTCGCCGCGGCGCACCGATTCGACATCGGTGCCGGTCAGGTTCAGCGCGCAGCGTTCGCCGGCGGCGGCCTGGTCGGCCGCTTTGCCGTGGATCTGGATGCCGCGCACGCGCACTTCGCTGCCGGCAGGCGAAATCACCAGCTTGTCGCCGGGACGGACCGTGCCGTTGAACACGGTGCCGGTGACGACGGTGCCGCTGCCGGCGACGCTGAATGCGCGGTCGATGGCATAGCGCAGGTGCTGTCCCGCCGCATTGCGCGGATTCTGCGTGGCCGCTTCGTTGAGCAGCACGGCCTTCAGTTCGGCCATGCCGGCGCCGCTGACCGCTGAGGCCGCATAGATGGTCGCGCCGGCAAGTCGCGTTGGTGCGAGCAGATTCTGCACTTGTTGACGCACTGTTTCGACCCGGGCGGCATCGACGCGGTCGACTTTGGTGATGACCGCTGCGCCACGGCTGACATTCAGCAGATCAAGAATTTGCAGATGTTCTACGGTCTGCGGCATCACGCCGTCATCCGCAGCGACGATCAGCAGCGCGAAATCGATACCGGAGACACCGGCGAGCATGTTGCGGATGAAGCGTTCATGGCCGGGCACATCGACAAAACCGATGAGTCCGCCGTGTTCCAGCGGCAGGTAGGCGAAACCGAGGTCAATGGATATGCCGCGCGCTTTTTCTTCCGGCAGGCGATCGGTGTCGGTGCCGGTCAGGGTTTTGACCAGTAACGTTTTACCGTGATCGATGTGGCCGGCTGTTGCAACTATCATAAAAGCTAAAACATTGAGCCACAGAGGCCACAGAATTCACAGAGAAGAGCAAGAACAAGGGCTTGTTCGACTTGCAATGACTGTTTCCGGGGTTTTCTGCGCTCTCTGTGTCCTGTGTGGCTAAAGGCTCTTGACCTTCAGTTGTTGCAGTTGGGAAACAAATTCGTCTTCA
The DNA here is from genome assembly GCA_041620115.1 of Burkholderiales bacterium. Lineage (GTDB taxonomy): Bacteria > Pseudomonadota > Gammaproteobacteria > Burkholderiales > SG8-41. Next base: position 6,850 of record JBFKCU010000083.1, read on the forward strand.
TGATCGAGACAGCGCAGGTCGAGGATGAAGGCGCCGTCCTTGATGTGGCCGATGACCGGCACCGGCAGCGCGCGGAATGCGGCGGCCAGCAGCCCGACGTTGGTTTTCTTTCTGGCCGCGCCGGTCATTGCCAGCCCGCGGCTGGGCAGCGAGTCGACCGGCAGTGCGCCGCTGCCGATCTGGCTGCTGCAAGAAACGATTTCAACGCGCCAGGCATCGCCCAGCGCGGCGGCCACCAGTGGCAGCATGCGTGTCGCCTGCGCGGCGATGTCGTCCGCCGGACGGTTGAGCATGCGCAAGGCCGGAAGCTCCTGCTGCAGCCGTTCCGGGTGCAGGTACAGCCGCAGCACGGCATCGAGTGCCGTCAGCGTCAGCTTGTCCAGTCGCAGCGCGCGTTTCATCGGGTTTTTTGCGATGCGTGCCATCAGGTCCTTGCGCCCGACCAGCAACCCGGCCTGCGGCCCGCCGAGCAGTTTGTCGCCGCTGAAGGTGACCACATCGGCGCCGTTGGCGAGTGCCTCGCGCGGTGTCGGTTCATGCGGCAGTCCGTACTGCGCGAGGTCGATCAGCGTGCCGCTGCCGAGGTCGACGATGAAGGGCAGGCCGTGTTCACGCGCGAGCTTCGCCAGATCGGTTTCGGGAACGGTCGCGGTAAAACCCTGTACCACGTAATTGCTGGTATGCACTTTCATGATCGCCGCGGTGCGCGGCGTGATCGCGTCGGCGTAGTCTTTCAAATGCGTGCGGTTGGTGGTGCCGACCTCGACCAGTTTGACGCCGGCACGCGACATGATGTCGGGGATACGGAAGGAGCCACCGATTTCGATCAGCTCACCGCGCGACACCAGCACTTCCTTGCGCAGGGCCAGCGTGTTCAGCGCCAGATAGACCGCGGCGGCATTGTTGTTGACGGCGACGGCTTTTTCGCCGCCGGTCAGTTGTTTCAGCCAGCGCTCGACATGGCTGTCGCGCTCGCCGCGCGCGCCGGTGGCCAGGTCGAATTCGAGATTGACCGGACGGGTCATCGCTGCCATGACCGCAGCGGCTGCGCTCTGCGGCATGACCGAGCGTCCGAGATTGGTGTGCAGCACGGTGCCGGTCAGGTTGAACACCGGTTTCAGTGACGGCGCGGCACCGGATTGCAGCGCCGCGGTGCAGTCGGCGAAAAAGCGCGTTTCGTCAAAGGGCGCAGCGTCGGGTGCGCCCAGGCGCTGGCGCTCCGCATCGAGCGCGCTGCGCAGGGTTGCGGTTACGCGGGTGCGCCCGTGCGCGGCGATGAGTGCCGCGACTGTGGCGCTGCCGAGCAGGGTGTCCACCGAAGGCAACGCGCGACGCGCGGCTGCGGCGGGATTCAACATGGCGGCGCGACCATGCGTAAACGGGATCGATGCATCAGAGGGGTTCTTGCTACCGTGTGGATTCGGAAAAAAGCTCAGGCGCAGTGTAGCGCAATCGCGTGCGGCGACATGGGCGCTACGACCAGTCCGGCGAGGCGGTTTTTATAAACTGTTGATTTTAAATAATTATTCCCACAGCCGCTCGGGCAGCGGCAGCCCTGCCAGATCGTCGGCGGTCAGGCGCTGGTCGGGTTCGATGCCAAAGCGTTCAAGCACCGCAGTCAGCTGCCGTGCGTGTTGCGCACTGTGCCAGGTTGAACGTTCGTAGAGCATGTAGATGGGCTGCATGCCGAAGAAGGTCTTGATTTTCTGCTGGCAGGACTTGTCTTCGAGGTTGGCCCACCATTTCTCCAGCCGCGCAATCACGGTGTCGCCGTAACGGGCGATTTCATCGCCCGTGGTGAAGGTTCCGTCTTTCGGGGGCACGTTGGCAAGCTGCACGGCGTATTCGACGCCGTCCTCGACGGCCTCGAGAAAAGCTTCACCGATGCGGAAGACATGGTGGCCCATCAGGCGGATGGAACGGTCACGGTTGTCGATGACCAGTTCGTTGAGTCGGTCGCTGGGCATCTGGCGCAGGAAGCGTTGTGTTGCGCGCAGCACCACGACCCACTTCCTGATCAGTTCTTCCGGCGGCAGCGGTTTGTGGCCCGTACCCTGCAGTCCGACGAATTCGGCGACGTCTTCGAGGTTCTGGCCAAACACAAACTGTTCGCCTCTGGCGACGACCGGCACGTTGCGCACGCCGAATGCAAGTAAACGCTCGCGACCCTTGGGATCGTTCAGTACGTCGATGGCGACAAAATCTATTTTTTTTCGCGAAAGAAACTCTTTCGCCCGCAGACAGCTACTTCATCCGGGCTGCGTAAAGAGTATGAATTGTTCAGCGGGGGC
>JBFKCU010000084.1:0-9059 GCA_041620115.1 Burkholderiales bacterium
AAAACCTCATGGACTTCACGCCGCTTGATCGTGCGCAGCCGCGTCAGCGCCTCCTCGACCGTGAACTCAGTGCGCAGCGTGATGATGCGCGGATCCATCAACTGGCCGGCGGAGTCGGTCGGATACGCCATCAACGTTCGCAGTTCGGCTCCAATCTGCGGATCGAGCAGGTTGATGCAGTGACGGCGCTTTTCCGCATCGAGGCGGGTAAGCAGCGCCGCGGCCAGTGCAGGTTCGAGCTCGGTAAGCAGATGCCGGACCATGGCGTCGGGGAGGCGCTCAATCACCGCCTGTTCCACGTCTGAGGCGAGTTGTTCCCACACCGCAACAACCGCATGCGGCGGCTGCGCGCCCAGCAGGTCGGCGACTTCGTCCGCGTTCATTAGTTCGAGCCGGCGCGCGGCTTCGCCGGGATAATCCAGCAGAAAATGCAGATTAAGCGCCGCGACTGCGGCGCCGGCATTAGCGTTCATCGGTGACTCCATTCGATTGCGCACGGGCAACGGGCAGCAGTGCGACGACCAGCTGAATCAGACTTGCGACGCCCAGCCAGTAACCGCTGGCGACGTCAGTGAGCAGATCGTGGTAGCCGCCGCCGGACTCGATGCGACGGGTGCGCAGCAGCGCACGGGCGAGCACACCGCGGTCCAATGCGCCGACAAAATGATTTTCCCGTTCTACCACGGGCAGCAGCTGGTACGCATCCCACCCGGCGTGCTCTTCAACGGCGTGTATCGCCGTGCGCGCGGGCAGCGTGAATTTCACCTTGTGCATGATTCTGGACAAGGGCGCATCGGACGGCGCGCGCATCAGATCGCGCAGACCGGCCCGTCCCAGCAGGCGCTGACTGGCGTCGATTACGAAGATGCCCGCATCGCCGTCACCCTGTTCCCCCGCGTCTTCTTCGCCGAGCTGCCTCAACGCGGCTTCTGCAGTGGTGCCCGCAGGCAGGGCCAGAACCCGGGGATTCATCCACGCGCCTACCGTGTCTTCGGGGTAACCGAGGAGCAAACGAAAAGCCAGAGTCAGTGCGGTAGGCAGCTGGGCGAGCAGGGCGTCGCGGCGGGCTTCCGGCACATAATGCAGTGCGGCTACACCGGACTGCGGACCCATGGCGCGCAGCAGTCCCGCAACATTGTCATCGGCGAGGTGCTCGAGGCTGCGCGCAGCATGCAGGGGCAGCATGGCGCGCAATACCGGCGCGGCCAGCCGCACCGGGGCGTCAGTGAGCAGCGCCGCCACGTTCTGCGGCGAGAGGCCTTCGAGGACGCGGGCCGCTTCCACCGGGTGCGATTCGAGAAAAGCGAATGAAAGATCCTGGGTGCTGGCCATGGTTACTGCTTCCCGATTCTGAGCACGATGGGCTCTTCACCGAACAGCTTCGCCGGCAGCGTGACGCGGCCTTCCTCGGTTTCCAGGATTACGGCGACCGGCGTGAACTCCAGAATGCGTCCTTCAAAGCCGGCCACGCGGATATTCTGGCCCACCGAAAATGTCTGGCGCAGGTGATGGCCGCCGATCAGGTTGGCGACGTAGTTACGGGCCCCGAGGCTCAGCGCAAGAGCCACCGACGCGGCGATAGTGCCGCCGGCTGCCGCGGCGATGATTACGAGGAAGGTGACCTTGATCCCGATCTGGTCGGCACCGACCAGCAGGGCGGTCACCAGTATGAGTGCCTGTACCGTGCGGCCGAGCATTTCGCGCTGTTTAGTGCCGGCAATGGCGGATGTGGCTACCACCAGATCGCGTGCAAGTCTGCTCAGCAGGAAGCCGGCCACGATAATGAGGGTGCCGGCGAACAGCGTGGGCACATAGTTCACTACGCCGGCCAGCCACGCGGTAAAGGCGCTCAGCCCCAGCACCTGCGTTGCGGCCGTGACGAAAAACAGCAGTACGACCCAGAACACGATGCTGCCAAGGATTTTGGCCGAAGATTGCGGCAGCTTGGCGCGTTCGGTGCTGCTCCCGGTGGCGATCCGGGCCAGCATGCGATCGACGATGATCGCTGCCCTTATCGCCAGCGTGCGCAGGATGCGGGCGACGATCCAACCGATGAGCAGCAGCAGAAAAGCGCCCAGGATGCTGGGCAGATACTGGCCGACACGCTCGGTGAACTGCGTAAACGCGTTGCCCAGAGCGGTGCCCCAGTCGTTCAGGAATTGCATATACGGCCCTTTAGGTCATTCGCAATAATTATCCACATGACGACTTCGGGTCAGGCCCATCTCTGGCGCAGCATCCGCAGGTAGGGATGCTGCGCCAGTTACTGCTGATCAGCCGCCCAGCCACCAGGGCATGTCGATCACCGACTGCAGCAGGCCCGAGGGGTAGCGCAGCGTGAGGAAATGCGACATGACGCCGAGGAAGGCTACACCGGAAACACCCATGATGGCGTGCTTGAGCGGCGCATTGCCGACCTTGACCTGCATGAATATGAAGATGAACAGCGCGCTGCCGAACGGGAATCCGACCAGGCCCACCAGCGCGAACATGCCCAGGATCCAGCCAAGGTAGTGATATACGCTGTAATCCACCTTGATTGTGCGTTCCGCGTCGTCCAGCACGCCGGCAGGTTTGTCGGCGCGCACCATGAAATACATCAGCGGCAGCATCAGCAGAATCCCAACGACGGCGACGATCTGCATGAAGACCCGGCCAAACCAGGTGTAGTTGAAGCTGTCGACCAGCGCATAAACGATGCATGCGAATACCACGCCGGCAAAGATCAGTTGCGGTTTACGGTTGCTGGTGCCGTGTTCGCCCGCCTCTGAATACGTCTTGCCCTTGTTGGGGGAGAAGCGCCAGGCGGCGTAGATGGACAGCACGGTGGCAATGATCAGGCCGATGACGATCGGATGCTGCAGGAAGGACATGCCGTAGACCTGGTAGGTCTGGTAGATCGTCGGTTCGAGCCGCGGCGCCAGAAAATAACCGATCAGCAGGGCGGGGCGCGACCAGCCGAATCGCTTCATGTAGATGCCCAGGGTACCCATGGCAAACAGCGCGAAGAGATCATTCCATTCGCGTGTCGCCTGGAATGCCGCGAAAAAGATCAGCATCAGCATGAACGGCGCGAGATAAGCGTAGCGGATGGTGGTCAGCTTGGCGATGTGATTGGCCAGCAGCAGACAAAGCAGGGTGGCCGCGATATTGCCCAGCGCGAGCGACCAGATCATCGTGAACGTCAGGTCGAGATGCTGGGTCAGCATGGTAATGCCCGGTTCGATGCCGATCAGGATGAAGCCACCGAGCAGGATGGCCATGCTGCCGGAACCCGGAATGCCGAACAGCAGCGTCGGAATTAGCGCGCCGCCTTCCTTGGCATTGTTGGCGGATTCCGGCGCGAGCACCCCGCGCACGTCTCCTGTGCCGTAGCGTTCGCGGTTCTTGGTGGTCTGGATGACGTGGCCGTAGGCGATCCAGTCGACCACCGATCCGCCGAGTCCGGGCAACGCGCCGACAATGCAGCCGATGACACTGCAGCGGAGCACGATCCAGCGGTGGCGTATGACATCCTTGAAGCCCTCGATCCAGCCGACACCCAGCGCCGCGGTCTTGGATATGCGCGTGCTCCGGCGCAGCAGGTCCACGATTTCGGGCAAGGCAAACATGCCCAGACCGACGATCACAATGGGAATTCCGTCACTCAGGTAGATCGAATCGCCGACCAGTCTGAATTCGCCGGTTGCCGGCGCGGTGCCCATGGAACCCAGCAGCAAACCCGCGCAGCAGGTCGCGAGGCCCTTGAGGGCACTGGTTCCGGTGAGCATGCCGATCATCGATAGCGCAAGAATGACCAGCAGCAGTTGCTCGCCGAATCCCATCGCCAGGATGATCGGGCGTGCGGCGAAGATGGCGCCGGTCAGGCACAAGGCGCCGAAGACGCCGCCAAACATTGAGGCGGTGAACGCGGCGCCCAGCGCGCGCGCGCCTTCGCCGCGTTTTGCCATGGGAAAACCATCGACGACGGTCGCCTGCGAGGCCGCGGTGCCGGGTATGCCCATCAGCACCGATGCAAAAGTATCCGAGGTTGAGAGCGGCGCAATCATGCCGATCATCATGGCCAGTGCGTTGCTGGGGTCCATGCCGAACACGAACGGCAGCAGGACCGACAGACCGGCGATGCCGCCCAAACCGGGCAGGATGCCCACGATCATACCGAGCAGGACGCCGGTGAAAAGAAACAAAATATGGTAGGGCTCAACCAGCTGGAACAATGCCGCGAGTAAGGTATCAACCAAAATCATCTCCCCCAGGAATTTGCTGCTGGATTATGGGCGCATTTTTTTATCGTTCGGCGTTATCGATGTTATAACAAAACTGAGGCCCGGCGTCGCCGGGCCTCAAACCTGCGCTTGCACTCAGAGTGCATTCGCAATACCGCTTACTTCTTGGTTTTCGCTACGATCTTGAGGTTGTAGCGTTCCTCCACGTATTTACCGAGCCATTCGCCGGCTTGCGGCGTCAGGGTCGTGCCTTCTTTCTGGATCTTGGCCGCCGCAGCAGTCATGAGATTCTTGTACGGACCGAATACCTTCAGGCCCTTGGGCGTCTTCATGACTTCTTCGTAAACCTTGACAGCGGCTTCGCGCCAGACGGCGACAATTTCCGGTGACGTGCCCGCGGGCAGGTTCCACGATTTTGACAGCGGAACGCTCACGGCCATCAACGATTTCCAGGCCTCATACTCGGGGCCTGACGGCGCCTTGCCGTTGACCGCTTCATACACTTCGTTGAAGGTCGGCACGTCCGGCAGTGCGGGGTCGCGACCAATGGTGCCGTCCTCGTTGATCACGCCGAAGGTGTACAGCGGGACCGCGAGACCACTCTTGATCATGTGCGCACGGTTGTTGAGGAACGACAGCGTATTGTCATAGCTCAGCGTGAACTCGCCGCGCTCGAACGCCAGCGCCATCGGGCCATTGCCACCGAGACCCCAGACACTGTTGACTTCTACACCGAGCAGACTCAGCGCAGTACGCAGCGCCAGGCCACCGGAAGTCGGCGTCTTGCCGCCAAACACGAGTTTCTCTTTCGGATAGCTGCGGAGCTTCTCGATCTTGGCCTTGATGTCAGGCTCTTTCTGAATGCCGAGGTTGCTGCGCACGTATTGCGTGATGCCGCGCGGCGAAAGAATGATCGGCACGAAATCATCCATGTCGAACTTCGCGCGCTTGTCGCCCAGCATGTAGTTTGACTGGGATGAGGTAGACAGCGCGAGGATCCACGTGCCGTCAAGTTCGGCTTTCTCATGGAAGTAGTTGACGCCGGTCAGGCCGCCGCCGCCCGGACGATTCACCACGATGATCTTGGGCTTGCCGGGGAGGTGTTTTTCAAAATAGGGCGCCATCAAACGCGTGTAGCTGTCGGTGCCGCCGCCTTCACTGAACGGTACGATGACCGCAATGCGTTTGCCGGCGTAATTCACCGCGGCAGACGCGGTGGTGCTGACGGCAAACAGGCTGAACATCACCGCCGCAGCGGCAAATGTGGTCGCTGTTTGACACAGCTTGCCGATGGTCAGGAATTTTTTCATAAAGGTTCCTCCTTTTTGGGTTTCTGAAACTGCTGTTGCGGCGCAACATGTTCGATCCTGCTCATGCCGCAATTTCCCGTGCGCCGTCATGTGCAGCGCATTCGACCCGTTACCAGTGGATCGAGAGTGTGTAAGCGATGAAGGGACTGGTGTATCCGGAAACGCAATGACGTATCCACATCACGCCCCATGCATGCGCTGCACAATAGTTAGACCGCAGCTTGGACCGAGAGTTCATACTGCGATCTGCGCAAGATGATGCGCAACCGGCACCGGCATCTACGCCATCTGCGGGAGCCACACCACGCAGCCTGCGCATGCCGCTGTCATTGCGCACATGCCCGCCGTACGGCAGCGGGTTACTCCGGCTGTTGTGCCGGCGGCCGCGCTGCAGGCGACCAGCTGCGCACATGCAGATCGCGCTGCGGGAATGGAATCTCGATGTGGTACTTGTTCAACGCGGTTTCGATTGCCCACAGGTAGTCCGCCTGTACCGCACCGGGACGTTTGACGGCTTCCGACGTCAGCCAGACGATCAATTCGAAGTTTAGGCTGCTGTCGCCGAAGGCCGTGAGCCAGACCTGGGGTTTGCGCTTGTCATCCCCGGTAAGTGTATGTCGTACCGTGCCGGCGGCTTCCAGCGCTGCCTGCCGCACCAGTTCCTTGTCCGAGCCGTAGGCTACGCCGAAAGGCACGTGGATGCGCCGGTAGACGTCGCGCATGGTCCAGTTCATCACATGCCCGTTCACGAACACCGAGTTCGGCACCACGATGTCGATGTTGTCATTGGTGGTAATGAGAGTGCTGCGGATATTGATTTCGCGCACTTCGCCGCTGATGCCCGATTCGAGCTCGATGAAGTCGCCGATTTTCAGCGACTTCTCGAACAGCAGCATCAGGCCGGCGACAAAATTGCTGATCAGGTTCTGCAGGCCGAAGCCGACACCGACGCCCAGCGCGCTGGCAAACAGCGCGAACTTGCTCATGTCGATGCCGACCGACGAGAGGCCGATCAGGAAACCGACGGTCAGCAGGATGTAATGCACCAGCCTGTTCAGGGTATAAAGCGCCGCCTGATTGAAGTTGGGGCGGTGCGTGGCGAGCCGCGTGAGGACTTTCTGCGCGAGTTTGGACACCCACCAGGCCACGGTAATGATGACGGCGACACGGATGAGGCCTACGGTAGTTACGGCAACGTCGCCGATTTCGAAAAGTGGGGCGGTGAACCAGCCCGACAACGTTTGCCACGTACTGCTGCCGGCGTCCGCGCCGCCCTGTGCCGGCGCGTTGGCGGCATAAACACGGAATGAAGCGAGCGCGCTGCCGATCAGAAAACACAAGCGACTTTTGATGTTCATTGCTGGTCTCCCTGTTCCATGCGTTTCACAGCCAGCGCTTTTTCCGGAAGATCAATACCAGAACAACAGTAATCACGGCCATGATCCCCAGCAGCACGAAATAACCCACGGGCGACTTCAACTCGGGCATATTTTCAAAATTCATGCCGTAAATTCCCGCGAGGAAGGTCAGCGGGACAAAAATGGCGGTGACGATGGTCAGGATCTTGATAATGTTGTTGAGGCGGTGCGAAGCCAGCGAGATATAGCCCTCAATGAGATCCGACGACACTTCGTAATACAGGGTCGCCAGGCTGCTGGCCCGCTCCTGATGCTCGTACACATCCCGGATCTCGTGTATGCGCTCGGCACGCACCGGCGGCGGCGGGTTCTTCATCAGTTCCGAAAATACCTGGACATGGTAGACCAGCACCCGGCGGAATTTCCTCAGATCGGTCTTGTATCCGATCAACTCGGCAAGCATGGAGTCATCGGGTGTTTCGACGATTTCGACTTCGAGGTCGTCGAGTCGGGGTTCGAGCGCCAGCAGCTTTAGCGTGTAGCGGTCGACCATGATCCGGCACAGGCGCAGTGTCAACGCGTCTGCGCCGCCTGCGATCAGCGCCGGATCCTGTTCCGCTTCCTGTCGCAGCTGGTCGATGCTGCGGGAATGACCGGAATGCCGCGTTACCAGAAACCGCGGTCCGATAAATATGGCCAGCTGTATGGTTGCAAACTCGAAGTCATCCGATGCGGTGCCCAGACCCTTCAGCAGGATGAAGGTATTGTTGTCGAAGGTCTCGATCTTCGGCGGGTGCCGGCTGCGCTGGGCGTCGCGTATGGCCAGGGGGTGCAGGCCAAAGGTTGAAACCAGCAACCGGGTTTCGACCTGCGGATCGTGCTCGGCGAAATCGGCCCAGAGAATGGCGTCCGGCTGGCGTTGCCATTCCGTCAGTAACTCTTCGTTCCCGGCCACGATCCCTCCGGTGGAGGGGGTGTAGAGGATTGCGCGTATCATCTGGCCCCCGAACGGTCGATGGTTTCAATGGCCGCAGCATGCAGCGTTGACGCTAAGGCGCGGTCCGCCGGCATCATGCGAATGCCCGACGCAAAAGAAATATTGATATCGGCGTGGATGCGGAAATTCCGGCAGGCTCCGATTATTTGCCGAACACGGTTTTCAGCAGATCCGTGGTGCGGGCAACCGGGTTGGTGCGGATTTTCTTCTCTTCCTCGCCGACGGTGTAGAACAGGCCGTCCAGAGACTTGTTGGTCACATAGTCGTCCAGATCAAGCGATTGCTTGCTCACAAACGGCACGTTTTCGTAACGCCCGATCATATCTTTGTAGGCGCGTGTGGCGCCAACCTCGCCGACTTTCTTCGACACGATGGGCTTGAAAGCATTGTAAAGATTGCCGCGCATCTTGCGGCTGAAGAATTCGGTGGCCGCGGTGTTGCCGCCGGTCATGATGCCGCGCACGTCTTCCAGCGACATGTCGCGGATTGCGTCGGCAAAATACTTGGCCGCCAGCGGCGCGGCGGCTTCCGCCGCACGGTTCATGCTGAGCACAAACTCATCAACCTGCCGCTGGAAACCCACCATGCTGGCGACTTCTGCCACCTTCTTGATGCTGTCGGGCATCAGGATCTTCACCGCCTGATTGCCGAAATAGCCGTTGACCCCGGACAGGCTATTTACAGCGCGCTCGGTACCTATGGCCAGTGCCTCCTTGATGCCGGCCCCGGTGGTTTTTTCATCAGGGCCGCTGCCGCCGGCCTGGGTCTTGGGCAGGCTTTCAATGCCTTTCATGATGCTGTCGAGACTGGGCATTTGCGCCGCCGCCGTGGACGCGAGCAGCGTCCCAAATAGCATCGCCAGTATGCGTTTCATCCTTTCCTCCTGTTCGTCATGGTATTGATCCAGTTTAACGTGCTTATTCTGGTCGGACCTTATCTAAACACCCGTGCTTGCGGTCATGATCGCGCAACTGCAAGAGCGCATCGAAGAATGAATGTGCACGCGCTCCAAGGTTCGACAGCGAGAGCCTTGCATCGGTTCCTTTTTATGCGTGGCTGAATCTGGTACGCGTATGCCAGATGATTATCGCCGCTGCGGTTGGCAGGTCACTTCTGCTGCAGGTACAGTTCCTCCACTTTGGCTCTGGCCCAAGGCGTACGCCGCAGG
>JBFKCU010000085.1:0-9030 GCA_041620115.1 Burkholderiales bacterium
ATCGGATCCGAATCGCATGCGCACAGCGCCAATGGCGAAGCATGCCAGAAGCCGGGGTGAAACTCGACCCGGCGGCAGAGGGAATCGCGGTGTCTAGGCGCAGACCGGGGTCTTGCCGTTCATCAGGTAATCAATCAATTCGGCAACCGGGCGGATTGCGCTGCCGAAGGGCAGGTTCTCCGAGCCGCGGAAGAACAGCCCTTTCTTCACATCCCCTTTGAGCGCATAGGCGAGGCGGGTGTCGATGCAGAACTGTCCGGCCTGTGCGATGCCGTCACGCAGGCCGCACATCGTCAGGCAGTTCAGCTGCTGCACGCAGCGCCGCGGGTCTGCTTTGGCGTGGGACTGCAGCTGTTTCTCCCGGCGCAGATAATTCCTCAGCCAGGGCGTCAGGACCGCGCGCGCCGGCAGCCCGGCCACACTCATGAAGGTGACAATATCCTCGGGCTTCGCAGTGGCGAGCACCTGCTTGAAGGCAGGGTGGGCATCGCCTTCTTCGGTCACTGCGAACGGCGTGCCGATCTGTACGGCAGCAGCGCCCAGCGCGAGCAGCAGTCGTACCTGTTCGGGATTGTTGATGCCGCCGGCGGCGATCAGCGGGATGCTTTGCTGCGAGATACCCAGTTGCTCCATCAATTCGAAGATTCCGGTCAGGACGGGGTCGAAATCAAAACGCACGTCGTTGATTTCCTCTGGACGGGTGGCACCGAGATGGCCGCCGGCGTAGCGCGGATGCTCGATGATGATGGCGTCCGGCAGGCGGTTCTTGCGCAGCCATTTCTTCAGCACGATTGCGGTACCGCGGACATCCGACAATATCGGGATCAGCGCCACCTCGGGAAAGTCCCGGGTCAGTTCGGGCAGGTCCAGCGGCAGGCCGGCACCCATCACGATCGCGTGCGCGCCGCTTTCACAGGACTGGCGCACGTACGCCGCATGCCCGGCGACGGCTTTCATCACGTTGACCGCAATCGCACCGTTGCCGGAGGTGAGCGCCAGCGCGCTGCGGATCTCGCGGTCCAGCGCGATCAGGTTGACCTGTTCGAACCGATGTTCGTCCCGGCAGTCCCTGGTTTGCTCCAGCAAATCGGAATGGTGATGACGCAGATCCACGCTTGATATGGTGCCCAACGCGCCGAGGCGGGCGACGCTGCCGGCGAGGCGATGCGCCGAGATGCCGACACCCATGCCGCCCTGCACCACGGGCTTCAGCGACCGGCCCTTCAGATTCCAGTTTTGTAATGTTGCGGCCATGAGGTTACCGATTGAATTGGCGCCGGCATCGCAGCCGGATCAATTGCAGAATTATCGGGTTACAGGGCGTGCGATGGCCTTGATGTATATCAATCATTTCCGGTGACACCGCCGCGATGCGCCGCGCTGGCGTCAGTCGCCGAAACCTTTGAGTTTTTCGCAGTCGACAATACGGATTCGGCGGCCGTCAACTTCGATCAGTCCGGCGGTCGCGAGATCATGAAGCATGCGCGAGAAGTGTTCGTGGGTGAGGTTCAGGCGTGATGCGATCACGTTTTTCTGTGCCGGCAGTTCCACCCGCACACCGCCGGTCGCGTGTTGATCTGCGAGACTCAGCAGGTAGCCGATGATGCGCTGGGTCCCTGAGTGCAGCGTGTACGATTCCAGATCGCGTACCAGGTGGTGCAGGCGCATGCTCAGGCTGGCAATCATGCGGCGCGCGAGCCGGGGGTCGCGGTCGATCTCGGCAAAAATCGCGGTTCGTGCGACGTGCAGCAGTTTGCTGTCGCTGAGCGTTTCGGCGGTGACCACATAGGGTTTTTCGAGGAACATCACCGCCTCGCCGAAGCTCTGCCCGGCGCCGATCAGGTCGATAATTTTTTCGTGGCCCTGCGCCGTCTGCAAGGAGAGCTTCACCTGGCCGTAGATGACGACGTGAAAACCGGTGCACGGGTCGCCGCGGCGGAACAGCACATTGCCGCGCGGCGCCTCGATCTGCTGCGTATGCGCGGCGATACGTGCGATTTCATCGCGGTCCAGCTCGCGCAGCAGGGGCAGCCTGGCGAGAAAAGCCGCCGACTTGACTGATTTTTCCGGGCGGGTCACAGGACGCTCGCGGCGGACGGCCGCTGACCGGCATTACCCGTAGGCAATGCAGTTTTCGCAGACGGTACCGCGCACATCGCGTTTGAGGTGGGCGGCGCGCAGTTGCGCGAACTTCTCCGAGTTCCAGGCTTGCATGAACGGCATCGTGTTCAAGTCGCCCATGGTCCAGTTGGCGGTGGCATCGAAGCAGCAGGCGGACAGCCTGCCCTCAGCGGTGACATGCCCCTCGGTAAAGGCGGACCAGCAGGGCAGCGGTTCGCGCAGGGCGCCGATCCGCCCCTGGTTGCCCGCGGTGGGGCGGTAGCCGAGCTGCTCTTCGCGCTGCGTGGCGAACGCGCCCATGGAATACAGCGGCAGCCAGTAGTGCTGGTCCACAAAGGGCAGGACACGGGCGTGCAGCAGGTCTTCCATCCGCTGCTGCTGTTCGCCGTCATAGCGGATCGACGACGCATAAATGCCGGTGCGGTGTTTGCCCTGTTGCCGCACTTTCCACGCGCCCTCGATATTTTCGAGTGCACGATGAAACAGCCTGCCGGACACGCCCATGATGCTTTCAAACTGGTCCTCGTCCGCGGCATTGACCGACCATTTGATCGAATCCAGGCCTTCTTTCATGCAGGCTTCCACTGCCTCGGGGAAGGCCATCGACGCATTCGACGTCAGAAAGACATAGGGGAAGCCGAGTTCCTGCTTGGTGTAAGCAATGCAGTCCACCAGCAGGCGGGGGTTCATGAATGACTCGCCAAGGTAAAACAGGCCAATTTCCTCGACGCCGGCGTCACGCATTTCGCGGGTGATGCGTCGAAACAGCTGGAAATCCATGTCCCATTTGGGCTGCACTTCGCGGGTACGCAGTGCGCAGAAACCGCAGCGGTAATTGCAGCGCGGCGAGATTTCTATCTTGACGCTGCGCGGGGCCGGCGGCCTTGCGTGCAGGTAATCCGCGGGTATCTTCGTGATGTTGTCGATGCGATCGGTAATCGTGGGCATGATCAGTTCGCGATCTGGCGGCAATGCGGCCGCAGCTGTTGGGACGAATGCAGAATAGCCGGGATGCAATGCCGAGTATTTGATCCATATCAACCGCCCACCGTGCCTGCTTCTGTCAGAGTAGACGTGCATGATCGGCCGGCCCGGGGATTGCCTGCGGCCGTTAACTGGAAGCACGGAAGCGAGGAGCGTGAATCGGCCTATGACCCTGAGATCTTTGCGCAGCGAAGAGCTGTACACGCACTGCGATCTTGAGGCACTTTCGTTCTCAACGACGGCGGAGCTTCCGCAGGCTTCCGGTCTGGCGGGGCAGGTTCGCGCGGCGGAGGCGGTGGAGTTCGGCATCGGCATCCGGCGTGAAGGGTACAACCTGTTTGTCATGGGGGCCGCCGGAACGGGCAAGCACACCATGGTGAGGGAGTTGCTGGCACAAAGGGTGGATGGTGAAACCAGACCCAGCGACTGGGTGTATGTGAACAACTTCGGACATGCCTACAAACCCGTTGCAATCGAACTGGCACCGGGGCGCGGCGGGCAGTTGCGCGACGACATGCGCAGGCTGGTTGAGGACTTGCGCATTGTCATTCCCGCGGTATTCGACAGCGATGAATACCGTTCCCGCAGCGAGCAGATTGATGGTGAACTGGGCGAGCGACAGGAAAAGGCGTTCGCCGAGCTGGGCGAGGAAGCAGAGGGTGAGAGTATCGCGCTGCTGCGAACGCCCAACGGTTTTTCGCTGGCTCCGTCCAAGGACGGGGAAGTGCTCAGCGCAGAGAAATACGAAGCTCTGCCTGAAGCGGAAAAAGAGCGCATTCAGAAATCGATTGCCGGCCTGCAGCAGAAACTGGAGCGCCTCGTTCGCATGGTCCCGCAGTTGCGGCGGGAGCGTTTTGACCGGCTGAAGGCACTGAATCAGGAGATGACTCTTCTCGCCGTCGGCCATCTGGTCGACGATCTGGCGCAGCGCTATGAAGACGTGCCTAAATTACGCAGCTACTTCGAGGCCGTTCGCCAGGACGTCATCGAGAGTCGCGAAGACTTTCTTCCGGAGCAGAAGAACAGCATTCCGTTCCTGCATGCGGCGTCCGAAGGCGATTCATTGCGGCGATATGACGTCAATGTCGTGATCGATCACAGCGGCGGTAACGGAATCCCCCTGGTCGTGGAGGATCACCCGACTTACGGTAATCTGATCGGTCGGGTCGACCATATATCGCAGTTCGGCACGCTGATCACTGATTTCGGTCTGATCAAGCCCGGTGCGTTGCACCGGGCGAACGGCGGATATCTTCTGCTGGATGCGCATCGGCTGCTGACGCAGCCTTATGCCTGGGAGGGACTCAAGCGGGCGCTGCGCACCCGCGGTATACGCATTGAATCCCTGGGTGAGATGTACAGCCTGGTGAGCACGGTATCCCTGGAGCCGGAGTCGATACCGCTCCAGGTCAAGGTCATATTGTTCGGGGAGCGCGAGCTCTATCATCTGTTGCAGGCTTATGACCCGGATTTCAAGGAGTTATTCAAGGTCGCAGTCGATTTTGACGACGACATCAAGCGTGACGCGGGGAACCGCGATCTGTATGCGCATGTGCTGGCAAGCATTGCGCGCCGGAAGGATCTGCTGCCGCTTGATCGCAGCGCTGTCGGACGGCTGATCGAGCACAGCGCGCGCATGTCCGGGGACGCCCAGCGCCTTTCTGCGGATTTGCGCCGTCTCGGCGATCTCGTGGGTGAGGCCGACCATGGCGCACGCACTGCGGGCGGAAAAGTGATTACGGCCGATGACGTGCAGCGGGCCATCCACGCGCAGCAGCGCCGTGCAGACAGACTGCGCGAGCGGATTCAGGACACGATCCTTCGCGGCACGATCATGATCGATTCCGAGGGCAGCAGGGTGGGCCAGGTGAACGGTCTGTCGGTATACGTGCTCGGCGAGCACGCGTTCGGCGAGCCGACGCGGATCACGGCGACAACGCGTGTCGGCGACGGCCAGATCATTGACGTGCAGCGCGAGGTCGAACTGGGCGGTGCGATCCACTCCAAGGGCGTGCTGATCCTGTCCGCATTTCTGGCGGCGCGTTTCGCGACGCGGGAGCCGTATGCCTTGTCGGCGAGTCTGGTGTTTGAGCAGACTTATGGCACCGTCGAGGGCGACAGCGCTTCGGTTGCCGAACTGGTAGCCCTGATGTCTTCGCTGGCCGACGTCCCGGTGAACCAGGCGCTCGCCGTTACAGGCTCGGTTAATCAGCTGGGCCAGGTTCAGGCGATCGGCGGCGTCAACGAAAAAATCGAAGGTTTTTTTGACATCTGCCGGGCGCGCGGCCTCACCGGGCGGCATGGCGTGATCATTCCAGCGGCCAATGTCGAACACTTGATGCTGCGCAGCGACGTGGTGGCCGCCGTGGCGCAGCAGCGCTTCAAGGTCTGGGCGGCGAGTGAGATTGACGAGGTGATCGAGTTGATGACCGGGCTGCCCGCGGGAGACCGTGATGCCGGCGGAGCCTGGTCCGCAGATACGGTCAACGGGCGGATCGCGCGCAGGCTCAGGACATTGACGCGGGAGCGCCAACTACAGATGCAGCGCGTACTGCGCGGCGCGAATGAAGGGCGGGGCGGGGTGTCGCGATGACGCCTGCGCGGCGGCGGGTTGTTGTTGATCTGGGCGCGGCGACGCTCGACCCGCTGGCGTTGCGCGCCGCCGTGGAGCTGGCGGAGCTTGCGGGGGCGGAGTTCGCTGGTTTGTTCGTCGAAGACGTCAATCTGTTCCGCCTGGGGTCCTTGCCCTTTGCGACCGAGATCGGCATGGCTTCGGCCGCATGGCGGCCGCTGGCGACGGCGGACGTCGAACGGATGCTGCGGACGCAGGCGATCCGGCTGCAGTGCGCGTTGCAGGATGCATGCGGTCTTCTGGCTCTCGAATGGAGTTTCGAGGTTGCGCGCGGTACCCCGCTCATCAGTTTGCTCGATGCGCATGGCGACGTGGTGGTCATACCGGGGACCGCGCGGCGCAGCGGTCATTCTGCCCCAGAGCAGACGTTGCGCCAGGCTTTTGCTGCGAGAGCAGCTGCTGCAATCGGCACGCATGGTCCGGTGGCGGTGATGCTTGATGATGGACCGGCACGTGAGCGCACGCTGGGGTCGGCCCTGGCACTCGCGCGCAGCCGCACTGCGGAGATGCTGGTGATCAATATCGGTGCGGCCGTAGATGCGGCGCCTGCGCAGGTTTCCGGCGTGCCGGCAACGCGCACGCTCCGGCTGCCGGAGCCGCTTGCGGACGATCTGGTGCCCGCGTTGAGGCATGTGCAGGTGTTGTTTTGGCCGGCCCCAGCCGATGAGGTCGCGGTCCGGACCATCGAAGCGCTGCGGCGGCGCCTGATCTGTCCGCTGGTGCTGGTCAGGTAATCACGAGCGGCGAGAGCAGACGTGCCGCACCATAAGGCACGGCACGCCCTTGGATCGACTATCGCAGCACGAGCACCGCGACATTGGTATTGGACAACACCTTCTGGGTTTCGCTGCCCAGGATGAGCTTGGTAAAGCCGCTGCGGCCGTGCGAGGCCATGGCGATCAGATCGCACTTGTATTTCTTGGCAGCCTTGGTGATGGCGTCGGCGGCGAAGTCGCTGGAGGCGTAGTAGGTCTGGCAGCGTACCCCGGCGGCCTTGCACTCCTTCTTGATCGCTTCCAGGTGGCGGGCAGCCACTTTCTTCTGCCGTTCCGCAAATTCCTTCGGCAGGATGAAATCGGGCGGTACGTAATCCGCATAAACGTTGAACTTGTAGGACGGCGCGACGTGGAACCCCGTCACGCGGGCGCCCGTTTTCTTGGCCAGCGCCACGGCTTTCTTCACGCCCTTGCGTGCCAGCGCGGAGCCGTCAGTAGGAACCAGGATGTTGCGGAACATTATTGTTCTCCTTTCGTTGATGGTTACGAACAAATTAGCCGTTTCGTGCTGTCAGCGGGTTGATGTAGATCAAGACGCGGAGCGGGTGCAATCTTTATGCTGCACGGCATCATCAATGTGTCGGAGAGTCTACATGCAGGCGCAATCAACTTACAACTACAAAGTTGTACGGCAGTTCGCGATCATGACGGTGGTATGGGGCATCGTCGGCATGCTGGTGGGGGTGTTCATCGCCGCACAGCTGATCTGGCCCGAGCTGAACCTGGCGCCCTGGCTGTCTTACGGCCGTCTGCGCCCCCTGCATACCAATGCCGTGATTTTTGCATTCGGCGGCTCTGCACTGTTCGCGACGTCGTATTACGTTGTCCAGCGCACCTCACACGCGCGCCTGTTCGGCGACGGCCTCGCCGCGTTCACATTCTGGGGCTGGCAGGCCGTGATCGTGCTCGCGGCCATCACGCTGCCGCTGGGCTACACCAGTTCCAAGGAGTATGCCGAACTGGAGTGGCCGATCGACATCCTGATCACCCTGGTCTGGGTATCCTATGCGGTGGTGTTCTTCGGCACCATCGCCCGGCGCAAGACGCCGCACATCTACGTCGCCAACTGGTTTTTCGGCGCGTTCATCCTGACCGTCGCCGTGCTGCATCTGGTCAACAGCGCCGCGATACCGGTGACGCTGACCAAGTCCTACTCCGCCTACGCCGGGGTGCAGGATGCCATGGTGCAGTGGTGGTACGGTCACAACGCCGTCGGTTTTTTCCTGACCGCCGGCTTCCTCGGCATGATGTATTACTTCATCCCCAAGCAGGCCGAGCGGCCGGTGTATTCCTACCGGCTGTCGGTGGTGCATTTCTGGGCGCTGATTTTCACCTACATGTGGGCGGGACCGCATCACCTGCATTACACCGCGTTGCCGGACTGGGCGCAGTCGATCGGCATGATTTTCTCGCTGGTGCTGCTGGCGCCGTCCTGGGGCGGCATGATCAACGGCATCATGACGCTGTCCGGCGCGTGGCATAAATTGCGCACCGACCCGATTCTTAAGTTCCTCGTCGTGTCGCTGTCGTTCTACGGCATGTCGACCTTCGAGGGGCCGATGATGTCGATCAAGACGGTCAATGCGCTCTCGCATTACACCGACTGGACCATCGGCCATGTCCACAGCGGGGCACTGGGCTGGGTCGGCATGGTGTCGATCGGCAGCCTCTACTACCTGATTCCGCGGCTGTTCGGGCGCGTCGAGATGTACAGCATGCGCCTGGTCACCATGCATTTCTGGGTGGCGACCATCGGCATCGTGCTCTATATCGCGGCGATGTGGATTGCCGGTGTCATGCAGGGCCTGATGTGGCGCGCGGTGAATCCCGACGGCACGCTGACCTACGCCTTTGTTGAATCGGTCAAGGCGACCTATCCCTACTATGTGGTGCGCCTGCTCGGCGGCCTGCTGTATTTCTCGGGGATGCTGATCATGGCGTGGAACGTCTACAAGACCGTCGTCGGGCAGAAGGCGGTGGATGCCGGCATACCCGCGGTGGCCGGCGCACACGCCTGAGTGGCATTAAATAAGTAATTGATTATCAACATAATTTTAGATTTCAGGAGACGACATGGATGATTCAGGCCATGCGATTATTGAGAAGAACCTGGGGCTGCTGATCGTTCTGGTCATCGTCGCGATCAGCTTCGGCGGTCTGGTGGAAATCGTGCCGCTGTTTTTTCAGAAATCGACCACGCAGCCGGTGAGCGGACTGAAACCGTACACGGCGTTGCAGCTGTCGGGACGCGATGTCTATATCCGCGAAGGCTGCAACAACTGCCACTCGCAGATGATCCGCCCGTTCCGCGCGGAAACCGAGCGCTATGGCCACTATTCGGTGGCCGGCGAGTTCGTCTATGACTTTCCGTTCCTGTGGGGCAGCAAGCGCACCGGACCGGATCTGGCCCGTGTCGGCGGCCGCTATTCCGATGACTGGCACCGCGTGCACCTGACCAATCCGCGCGATCTGGTGCCCGAGTCGAACATGCCTTCGTACCCGTGGCTCAACACTGCG